>CAIRGA010000145.1 GCA_903877935.1 uncultured Hyphomicrobiales bacterium | reverse complement strand
TGCCCATAATGGATCGGTACGCATGCAAAACCAGATAGGCGCGCTCAAATTGTGTCGTATTTTCGACAGCTAGTGTTGTGATAAACATGACGACGCTTGGCTGGCGAGATCCGCGTGCCAAATGCAATAGATCGCGGTCCATTAGCCCCTCAAGGCCAATTTTTTCGATCAATTGACCGAGTAATGCGGTATCATTTGTATTTAATGCCTTTGTCAGGACATTAAAATTTTCGAGCGTAGCCGTCTTTACCCGCATGATGTTCGATCCTGTCTGTTACTCTGACAGTGATTTAGCAATAAATATGCCACGAAATTTAAGGCTTCACCTTAAAGCTTGGCATGACTATGTTCGAACAACGTGTAGGGTAGGGCTTATCGAGCCTCCACCAATAGGGAAACACACCAACCGATGGCGAAGGCTGAAGCACTTAAGGTTCCGGACGAAGAAGATGCCTTTGCGCCCATGACGGAGCGCGAACGGCTTGAGGCCATCGATAAAGTTAAGGCGAAACTCGCCGCCATCGTCGAAACCTCGAACGACAGCACCGCGCTTGATGCGCGCGTCCGCTTGCTGCGTCTTTGGCAAGAGCTGATTTCGACGCGGGCGACGGATTATGTCGAGCCCGAGCCAAGCACCGAGGCTCCAGAAATGGCCGATCCACCGGCTGAAACAGTTCTGGTTGAGCCAGAAGAGGCGCCGGAGCAACCGATTGAGCCCGCCGATCACCCGCATGAAGGCGCCGTGATCATTGAGGCCCATCGTACCGCGCCCCATTCCATTGTTCTTGAACACGAGCTCGACACGCCCAAAGCGAGCACGGAAGAGATTCTTGAACCCTATGGCCCATTTCTGCCGAAACCCGCGCCGCATCTCAACGACCGGATTCGCCTCCGGTTGATCAAGGAAGGCGTGCTGATGAATAGAAAACTCTCGCCCGGCACAATTGTCCTCGTTTATCCTCTTGATGGCGAACATTTGATCGAGCAGGGGATCGCCGAGATTTTGCCGGCCCACGCGGATGATGCCGATCCTGCTGTCGAGATGCTCGAGTTTTAGATTGTATGCGCGGAATGAACGCCGTCTGACGCGTCGCGGGATGTTAAGCCCTTTTGCGCCTGTTCATTCATCTTGCCCGGGTCAGCCGACCATTTGCTCGCCGAGTCGAGGAACTTTGCGAGTGAATCGACGCTAATAGGCGCATCACCGGCATTAGGTGGTGGCGCGCTGGCTGCCGCTGCTTGCGCAGAAGCCGTCCCCGACCGTGGCGTTGCCGGCATGACCGGAGCCTTTGAGGAAAATTTTGGCCGCGCGACTGTTGCAATGGTTCCGTCGGCGGAAGGCGTCGTTAAAGCCGCTGTCTGCTCGGCAACCTTTGGTCGAACGGCTAAGAGCGTGTCGGGCGCTTTGAGCCGTTGCACGAGGGAGTCGACGACTGCAACGCGCTTGGGCGACACATTTTCTGCAAGCGCATTCGCAGCCAGCTGGACGGATTGTTTGCTAACCGGCGCACCGCCATCAAACCGTTTGGCAAAACGCTGATAAATATCGTTAAACGACGCTGGCGCCCCGTCTTTATAAAAGATGGATTTGTTGGCGTTTGCCGCACTCGGCAGAATCGCTGCTGCCGGCGCATTCGGATTTTCTTGCATGCCGGCGAGAAATTTGGCCGCGCCACCAGAGCCCAGAAAATGCGCAAGGTAAAGATCGGTCGGTCCCGTTACGGTATGGCCCTGCGCCTGCAGCGCTTTGGCGTTATCGATCGCATAATGAGCGGCAAGCCGCGCCGATATTTCCGGGTTATTTCGCAGATCCAAAATCTTTTGACGGTCGGTGGCGGATGCCAGACCATTCCTGAGCGCCGATGCTTCGCTGGACAATCCCATGTCGCCACCGTGCTGCTCGACAACTTTAAGCCAAGTATCCTTGGTAAACTGGAACAGGCCGCTGGCCGAACTGGTGCCAGCCTTTGCCTGAGCATTTAGCCCGCTTTCAACCTTGGCCTGTTGGAAAAGAAAGGTAAAATCCACTCCCGTCGCCGCGGCAGCCGTCTTAATTGCGCCCGAAATCGGATCTAAAAGAGAGCTATTGGCAGCTGAGATGTCACCGACGGCCATGGGGCACTTTTCTCCAGTAAATTAGGCTAGTCAGATATTAGCAATTTCTATACCAGATGGGGCGTAGATTACCCGTTGTGATTCAGGCAGACCGTTTTAGGTGGGTCGTTTAAGTAGGGTGACAGGTCGTGGATAGTTTCTTTTCAATCGGCGCGATTTTTATGGTGGTGTTGATCTTGATCGTGATCGTCGCCGTCCAGCAATTTCAACAAAATGCCCAATACCGCGAAATCCAAGATCGGCTTCGTGAAATTCGCCACGCTGAAATGCTGGAGCAGCAATCCTTGGCCTTGCGAGCGGAACGCTCGGCGGTGCTTGACCCTCTTAATGTGCTTGAGGCGTCCTTGCAGGGCAAAAGTCAGAAAACTTTATCGGCCGATGAATTAATCTTCGTAGATAATGCACGTAAGCGGGTTAAAACGATTAACGACACCCTTATCGGTAATCGGCAATGGATGGGCGCCCCCTTCGACCTCGAATGGCATGAGTTTTTAGATCGTATCCCCACCATTCGAGCGGCGTATCTCGCAGCCAATTTTAATGATGCGCCAATGACACCCGAAAACCCGACCGACGCAGGCATTGGGACCACCAATCTGACCTCGTTTTCGGGGCCGTCTGCCCCTATAGGTTCTTAAAGCACCTACTTATTTCAAATAATTGAACAGCGACAATTGAGACACTTTGGCAAACACCGTCTGTGCGGCGTTCAGCGTGAGGGTCTTTTGCTGCAATTCGGTGGCGAGCTGCGCGATGTCGGCGTCTTCTGCGGCTGATTTATCGGCCTTAACATTGATCAGCAAATTCTGACTGTTTTGATCCGTCATCTCGACCTTTTGAAGGCGCGAGCCGCAAATCGCCTGGTAGGTCGACACATGATCGATCACCCCTTGGACTTGCTTCACATTTTCGCTTGTTAACGGCCCAACGGCCAATTGGTCGGTAGCGTTTTTGATGACTTGGAAAACCGAGAGGGATTGATTTCCCGAGCGGCTGGCATTCATAAATATTTCAAGGCCATTGCTGGATGTTGGCGTTGTAACGCCACGTGCCAATTCCACTTCCTTCCGACCTGTATCCCCACTATAGGAAACGCCATCGGCATTTGCGGCGAAGGGCGGCTTATCGCCCTTGTAACCGGCAAACAAATAATCGCCATTCGGATCAACCGTATTGCCTAACGCGACGAGCTGCTGCGACAACTGGCCCATCTCGGCGGAGATAGCGGCGCGCGATGTCGCATCATTGGTGCCGTTCCCACCTTGGATGGTTAATTCATTAAGCCGTGCCATCACATTTGCAACCGAGCTCAAAACCGTATCTTCCTGGGAAAGACGTGATTTTGCTACGCCGATATTGCGGCTATATTGATTGATCGCGGCTTCTGCCTGTCCGAGCTTCGCAGCCGTCGTATAGGCGCCAGGATCATCGGATGGAACAAGGATCTTTTTCCCCGACGAGACCTGTTCCTGAATCTTGCCAATCTGCGATTGGAGATCAGACATGCTCGAGACCTGTGTTTGGAAAAATTGTTTGGTTCCGATTTGCATGGATTATCCTCCGGCGGCTTTCAGAATAGCACTAAAGAGCGCCTGTGCGGTTGAAACGATTTGCGCACATGCCTGATAGGCTTGCTGCATTTTAATGAGTTCGGCGGCTTCCGTATCGAGGCTCACGCCGGTTGAGGAATCGTAGCTTGCCGTGATGCTGTCAGACACGGTTTTTGCCGAAGCCGCAGCGCTTTGAGCGGCTGCCGATGAAGAGCCTACCTGTCCGACGGTTGATGTATAGATATCCTGCAGCGAGCCGGAACCTTTGCCGAATAAATCACTGGTCGCAAATTCCGACAAAGCTTGCGCATTGCGGTTATCGCCTGTCCGATTTGGATCCGTTGTGATGTGGAACAAATCCCCGACATTTGCCGCGCCGTCGATTGTAAAATGAGCGCCCAAATAAGAGACAGGCTCGCCTGAAATATAGTTTCGCGTCGCCAATAAGGTACCTTTAATGAGGTTACCATTGGCATCACGTACCAGTTGTCCGGTGCTGTCCGTTTGGAGTGAATAAATCTTAAGCTGGTTATTAGGCGCAACTTCAACCTCGACATCCGGAAGGGTCGGATTGGAAGGCGTCAGCGTGCTTGGGTAAGTTGCCGCAATTTGCCGCGTCCCATTCGTTTGGCCTTGAACGGCAACAATCAGGTCTTCCGGTACGCCTTGCCCGGGGACGGTTGACGATATTGTTAGCTTTTGCCCGATGCGGGATACGCTGGCCGACGTGTCAGCAAGGTCGCTCGCATCGCCGGTCATCATATCATTGCCGATCGCCGACGAAATGGAGAGTGTCGCCCCATCAACGGTGGCTGTCAGATCTGATCCCGCAAAACCATATTGGGCAACCTCATCACGTGTCGCCTTATTGCTTGTCGATACACCCGTCAGGCTTACTTCATTGGCGAGATTGGAAAGCGAATTGGTGATCACCACATGATGATCATCGGTGATCGAAACCGAATTTTGTGAGATGCCGAAATCCGTCGAAAGTGCCGCTTGCGCGTCGCTCAAGGACTGGGTCGTCGTGCCACTCGAATAAATTTTTTCGCTGACCGTTCCCCCAAGGCCTAAGGCCGTTGCACCCGCGCCCGCAATCGAAAGGCGAGGAGGTGTCCGCGTTAATTGCTGGGGAAGCGAAATAACGATTTGTTGTTGTGATGGGTTATTGGCATCGGGCGTTGCCAAGGCGACCTTGATATTTGGGTTGCCATCGACGCTAAAGCTGCCGCTTGGCCCATAGGTGCCGGTCGCCGGATCAATCGCGCGGTTAAACGTTACATTGGTTGCGACACCGTCTAACGTTACCGTGAATTTTAATGGCGTTGTCGTATTTTGCGACAAATTAACCGATGCGCCGATAATCGTGCGTTGCGGTGCCAAGGCATTAACCCGCTGGGCCATGGCCGCTGCAATATCCGTCGAATTTTTCCCTGAGATCGCGTCGCCCGCAAGGCGGATGGCGTGATCAACACCCGCCAATTTAAGCGAATAGACCGCCCCGGGATTGGCCGCATAGGGCGGTAGGGGCGAGGTCCACGGACTATCGGTTTCGGGTGTTACGTCGAAATTAATCGTGCTTGCTCGACCGATGAATGTTGTCTGATTGGTGGTTGTAATGGGTGACGTCGATGTCACGAGTTTCAAGTTACGATAATTCGTTTCCGTCTGTGGAATTTGCGCCGATAGCAGTGGCTGCTTTCCCGCAGAATTAGCAAATGTAACCGAAAGCAGGTTCGTTTGCGGATCGTAAGCAACGGTTTTGTCCGCCCAATCCGCTGGCGCCGAAGGGTTTGATGACGAAAAATAGGCTTCGATCTTCGCGCCTACTTTATCGGGCGTATTATCCGCTGCGCTCAGCGCAATGGTTTGCGAGCCGATCTTAATCGTCGTCGGACCCGTCACGACATGGCTAAGATCAAATGTTTGCACTTCAGCAATCGGCGGCACCGCCGTCGCATCGCCGATGACAGATTCCGCGGCAGTTGTGATGCCCGGCGTCATGGCATCGGGTGAGAAACTATTGATCGGATTTCCTGCGCCATCCTTGAGGATAGAAGAGGATGCCGATGTTAGCCCGGCAATCTGCACGCCTTCACGCGTCAGAACGTCGATATCGCCTGCTGGTGCCCGTTGTGTGCAATTGGCCAAAATAGGTGTGGTAGAACCTGGCACCTGAAACGCCGCATAACTCACATTGTTTTGACCAAGCGCATTGATCGTGACAGCGCCATTATTGACACTGGCATAAAGCGCATCACCAAGCGTTGTTGTGCTGTTCGTTGCAGGATAGTTCACCGTCTCGAAAACCCGGTTCATCTCGTCCGCGAGCGCTTGAGCCGGATTAGCCTGCGTTGCAGGATCCGTCGGGACGCCGTCAGGGAATAGGGTCAAAGAGGGCAATGGCGTTGAATTAATCGTCAAATTCAACGGGCCAAAATTTAGACTATGCAGCGTCGAAGGATCGGTAACACTATCGGTAGGTGGCGGCGTTACAGGCGGCTTCAAATCCAGCTTGAAGGTTGCTGCCGAAATATCGCCAAGCGAATAGAGCGTTACATTATTTGCGCCCGTCGGAACGGACGCAATAACGCCATCCTTTTTAACACCGACCGCGCCCGTGGGCGAAAGCGAGCGGTTAAAAATATCCTTGATGGATGGAACAGACGACGCAGGAACGGGGGCTCCCGACGAATTTAACGTCATCAAAGCCGAGCCGCTATTTGCCGGTAGCGCTTCGGCGAGCTGGGGTAGCGAGGCTGCCAATTGGCTTGGATCATTGATTAGAAGATGCATGCCCGCCGCAGCATTGGCGAGTGGTGAGAAGGTGAATGTGTCTTGATTGGCAGCGGTTCCAACAAAATGAACCGTCATGCCGTCAATGGTGACGGAGTCTTTTCCCGAGACCTGCTTATTCGTTTGCGGGCTTGTAATCGTCCATTGTCCGGAGCTCGCATTAAACTGGGCTTTGTAGGTACCGGCGCCGATGCTTTGCACATTGGATACATCGAGCTGCGCGGATACGTGCCCCTTATTGGTTGGCGCGGCAGCAACCGTGAACGTGTTTGGTGAATAAAGCGCACCACCTTGATTGCCGTTTAAGTCGACACCTTTTTGGTGCTGGTCATTAACAGCCTTTGCAAAGCCCGCGGCCAATTGATCAAGCTGATTTTTCAGCATGCTGATTTGATCGTCATAAGCGACGATGCCGCCTAAGGTTCCGCCCGTTGCCGATGGAAGCGGTGTGCTTGCGCCATAAGGATCAAGCGTAATTTGTACATGGCCATCAATGCGCGAGGCGGCTAATGATTTAGCCCCCGTTTGATCAACCAAGGCCGGCGATCCCGTGCTATCGCCCAGATAAATATTGGTAGCGCCGCTCGGGCGCGTTGACGTTGTCACGGTCGCAATCTTACCGATATTATTAATCAGCTCATCGCGCTGATCGAGAAGATCGTTCGAGCCACCTTTGGTGTCACTCAGTTGATCGAGTTTGGAATTCAGGTCCGCCAATTGCTTGGTCAGGCTGTTTAATTGGGTCAACTGATCATTGGCATCGCTGACAACGGCATCCGATTCCTGCGCCAGCGTTGTGGCTTGCGTGCGAAACCCGGATGCCAAATTGTCGGCTGCTTGCAATACGGTTGCGCGGACCGGAATAGACGATGGTGTCGTTGCAAAATCCTGCATGCGTGAGAAAAAGGTTTGCGCGAGCGTCCCAATATCGCCACTGCCAGAGAACATCGATTTCTCAAGGCGGTTCAATCGGCTCGATAGCGCTGTTGCTTCCGCCGAATTGGATTGCGCCAACCGCATTTCAGACTGCACAAACGAGTCGGTAGCACGGTTAATCACATCGACATTAACACCCGAGCCGGATGACGCCTTAAGCGTCGTAGGCCCGCTCGATGCTTCGCCCACACCGACAAGCTGCGCACTCCGACGGGTATACCCATCGGTATTGGCATTCACGATATTGTTGCCGGTAACTTCCAGCGATTTCCGATAGGCGGAAAGGCCGGACGATCCGATGCTTAGAATATCTGCCACGCGTCAGTTCCTTAATGTCGTATCAAATTCTGTGGGTTAGAGCTTCGGAGAAGGGGTTGAACCGCTGACATTTTTTGCAAATGTCCGCGTAATGGACTCGGCAATGCCGAATTTGTTCTGCTTTGTTGCGATATCGGCATAAGCCCCATCCAGCATCGATTGGAATGGCTTTTGGTCTTCATTGTCCATCAAACCATCATCGAGCTTGGCCTCATGCATTTGCTTGAGCATTGTCTGCACGAACAGTGATTCAAATCCCTTCGCTGCCTGATCAAGCGTTGCCTTTGAACCAACGCGCTTGGCCTCGTCAAAGGTCATCGCACTTTTAGCAAGCGACGAGGACCGGACGGGTGGAAGGCTTGATGGGTCGAGTTTGAGCGGGTTCATAATGGCTACCTCAGATCACGATCAGGTCGGCATGCAATGCGCCGGCTTGCTTGAGGGCTTCTAGAATGGCGACAAGATCGCTTGGCGAAGCACCCACTGAGTTAACGGCATCGACGATTTTCGAAAGCTGCACGCCAGGTGCGAACAAGAACATTTTAACTTTGGGCTGATTGACGTCGATCTGGCTGTTTTGTGTCGTGGTGTTCTGTCCGCCTTGCGCAACCGCACCTTGGCCGGTGGCAATGCCGCCTTGGCCGGGCGTAACCGTTTGGCTTTCCGTGATGCGAACCGTCAAACTGCCATGTGAAACCGCAGCAGGTGTCAGGAATACGCCGTCGCCGATAACAATCGTGCCCGTGCGTGAGTTGACGATGACGCGAGCGGGTGGCGCGGCTTGGTCCACTTTAATATCTTGCACGGCAGCCATAAACGAAACGCGTTGATTAACGTCGCGTGGGGCCGTGACCTTAATGGTAGCCGCATCAAGCGCCGACGCGGTGCCGGGTCCCATGGATTTATCAATGGCATCGACAACGCGTTGCGCGGTTGAAAAATCGGGTGTGTTTAAATTCAGCATTAAAGCTGGCATGGATTCAAAAGGTGTAGCAACCGTGCGCTCAACGGAGGCGCCTCCGGGAATGCGTCCGACGGTCGGCACGTTGACGGTGACACTTGATCCATTGGCGCCCGATACACCCAAGCCACCAACGGCCAGATTGCCTTGCGCCATCGCATAGGTTTCGTTGTCAGCACCAATCAGTGGCGTCATCAATAAATTACCACCGACAAGACTTTTCGCGCCGCCTAGGGTTGCGACCGTAATATCAATTTTTTGACCGGGCTTAGCAAAGGCCGGAAGTTCTGCCGTAACCATAACAGCAGCCGCGTTCTTCGCATTAAGCGAGCCGGCATCGATGTTCATGCCGAAACGCGAGACCATGCTTTGCATGCTCTGGAGCGTTGCTGCGACGTTACCATCACCCGTTCCGTTAAGGCCGACAACGATACCATAGCCGACAAGTTGGTTTGATCGAACGCCTGCAACACTTGCGACGTCTTTGATGCGCTCGGTTGGAACGTTAACCGATTGCTGGGTCGGTGCAACAGGAGGCACCAAGGCCGCCTGTTGTTGAGGTTGTTCTTGCGGGGCAGGGGCAGCAGGAGCTTGCTGCGCCCAAGCGCCTTGTGGCGCGATGAGGGCCAACGCTAGGGCGATGCGTGTGATCTGATGTGTCATAGCGTTGGACCTTTAGGTCAGTCGAAAGGAGTTAAGATTAAAGCGGGGAGGCCCAGCCAAAGAACTTACCATACCAATTCTGCTTGCTTGCATCGGCAAGATCGCCTGAACCGGTGTAGCTAATCTGCGCTTGAGCAATACGGCCGGATTCGACGAGATTGCCTGCCTTGATATCTTCTGGACGCACAAGTCCACTCACGCGGATATATTCTTCACCCTGGTTGAGCGAGAGCATTTTTTGCCCTTCAACCCACATATTGCCGTTTTCGTAAACGCGGGTCACCATCACCGTTAAAGTACCAGAAAGACTGTTGCTCTGCGTAGCGCTTCCCTTGCCATCATAGGCTTGTTTGACGGCTCCATCGGTATTGGTTGCGGTCGCAACCGACGAGTTGGTCATGCCAATGGCGCTGAGTGGTCCGGCGATAATGCCGGGCAAGGTCGATGTCGTGCTGCCTTGACGATTGACAACGCCTTCATTGGCTTTCGAAGCCTGCGTCGTTTCAGCCAAATTCACCGTCAAAACGTCACCGACCGTATGGGCACGGCGATCACCAACGAAGAAGCCGGGCTGCGATGCCGAATAAATCGCGCCATCGGCTGCCTTTTCGTGAACGGAGACAACCTTGTTGTAATCGTCCTGCATGGAAGCAGAAATTTTTTCTTCGCGCCCAGCGGAACAACCGCCAAGGGCAAGAGCGGAAACAAGAAGAAGAGAAGCTGCGACTTTCATGATGATTGTTTCCTTAGATGTTCTGCGTGAGGAATTTCTGCATGCCGTCAACGGCATTAATGGCCTTCGAATTCACTTCATAAGCGCGCTGCGTCTCGATCATATTGACGAGTTCTTCGACAACATTGACGTTCGAGGATTCAAGCGAGCCTTGTTGAATTTTGCCAAGCCCGGCACTACCAGGATTACCGATAACGGCGGCACCAGACGCGCCCGTTGCCATGGCCAAGTTTTCACCAACCGGCTTCAAGCCGCCATTATTGGGGAACGATGCGATCTGAATGGTTCCAACCACGCTTGGTGCTGCTTGGCCGGGGACGCCAACAGACACAATACCGTCCGTCGAAATCGAAACCGAGGATGCATTGGCAGGGATCGTAATGGCAGGCTCAACCGGATAGCCGTTGGATGAGACGAGCAATCCGGTTGAGTTTTTCGAGAAATTACCAGCGCGGGTATAACCCATCTGACCATCAGGCATCAGAACCTGAAAGAAGCCGTCGCCCTGAATCGTCATATCGAGCGAGTTGTCGGTGTTGATGATATTGCCTTGGCTGTAAAGCTTTTCCGATGACACGATACGCACACCCGTACCAATCGAGAGACCCGTTGGTAACTGGGTATTTTGCGATGTCTGCGCGCCGCTTTGGCGGAGGTCTTGATAGAGCAGCGTTTCGAAATTGGCCCGATCGCGTTTAAAGCCAACGGTATTAACGTTGGCGAGGTTGTTCGAGATGACACTCATACGCTCTTGTTGAGCGTTAAGGCCGGTCTTCGCTACGTTTAATGCATCTGGCATGGGATACTCCGCTGGGTCGTGTCGTTCGTTAAGTTATCGCTTCAGTCTTATGACGAGCGCATCAGTTTGGCAGTTTCGGTATCGAGTTCTTTCGCCGTGCCGATCAGCTTGATCTGCATTTCATAAGAACGCTGGTTTTGAATAATTTCGACCATTGAATCGACCGAGCTCACATTGCTGGTTTCAAGGGTATTTGAGGAAAGCTTGATGTTTGAATCGACCGCAGGAAGTGGGCCGTTTTTCACGCGCATATATCCGTCTAGGCCACGGATGACATTTGCAGGCGGAACGGTGACAAGATCGATCCGTCCGGCAGGCACCATCGTGTTACCTTCAGAGCCGAGTGGCTTGTATGAAATCGTTCCGTCATTCGCGATTGCAATTTTTTCGTAAGGAGGAATGGTGATATCCGCACCGCTTCCTTGAATTGCTAGGCCGTCGCCATTGCGGATTTTTCCGTCTAGGCCGATTTTCATATCGCCGCGGCGCGTAATGACTTTTTCGCCGGTCTGTGTGCTGCCAACAATAAAACCCTGACCATCAACGGCCACGTCTAGGGGACGGTCGGTATTGTTAAGGCTTGAGGTTGTAAGATCAACGCCAGCTTCTTGACGGGTCGCAAAAATACGATCTTCAAACGAGGTATTGTCACGGAGAAACGACGAAGTAACGTCGGTCGAGACGTCTTTGCGGAAGCCAATCGTGTTGACGTTGGCAAGATTGGCCGACGTGATCTTCTGATTATCTGTCAGAAGACGCATCGTATTGAGCGCTACCTGTCCAATCCGATCCATGACGAATACCTGCTACTTTCCAAAACGGCGAATGCGCCAAAAACATGACACCCGACACCTACCTAGCAAGTGTCGTGCCATGTCTATTTTTGCTTTGGAGAGCTTCAGAAATGCGTCCGATCAACCGCAAGATTGATGGCGCTGTGGTCAATACCACCGACTGATGGAGAATAGTCACGCTGGACCGCCACAAGGGGCAGGTCCAGCGTGCCGGGGGGAGCTTATTAGCCGCGGATCTGGATGATCGTCTGCGTCAGCGTCGTTTCCGTCTCAATCGCCTTCGAGTTGGCTTGGAAGTTACGCTGGGCGGTGATCAGATCCACCAGTTCCTCGGTGATGTCGACGTTCGAGCGCTCAAGCGCACCCGACTGGATCGATCCAAAGCCGTCGGCGCCAGCCTGACCAAGAACCGCGTCACCCGAGACCGAGTTAGCGACGTAGTTCGAGTTACCAACCTGTTTCAAACCGTTCGGGTTGGCGAAGTTGGCGAGGATGATCTTGCCCAAAGCCTTCGTCTGACCGTTGGTATAGTTGGCGCGAACGGTACCGTTGGCATCGATGTTCAACCCGTCGAGCTGACCGGATGTATAACCGTCCTGCTGGAGCGAAAGCACCGAGAAGGGCTGGGTATACTGCGTCGAGTACTTGCCGTAATCGATGGTCACGTTGAGCGGATTGGCACCGTTGCCTGGGTTGAAGGGCGAGTAAACGACGCCCTGTGTTGGTGATGCCAACTTACCACTTGTATCAAACTTTAGTTCGCCC
>CAIRGA010000144.1 GCA_903877935.1 uncultured Hyphomicrobiales bacterium | reverse complement strand
TTTGAATTGGGCCGGGAGCAACTGCATTAACGCGAATACCTTGTGTTCCCATTTCCAGCGCGACAGACTTGGTCAAGCCTTCGACCGCATGCTTGCTTGCTGCATAGATCGAGGCACCTGCACCACCCTCATGTCCGAAGGTCGAGGAGATGTTGACGATGCTACCGCTACCCTGAGCCAGCATTACACGGAGTTCGTGTTTCATGCTCAGGATTGTACCAAGGACGTTTGTGTCAAAGGTGGCGGCATAGGTTTCTGGCGTTTGATCTACAGCGGGACCAGGTTGGCCTTCTGTACCCGCTGCGTTAACAGCAATGTCGAGGCGACCGAAGCGTTTGACGGTGGCATCTACGAGGGCACGAACATCATCCTCATGGCGCACATCGGCTTTAACGAACTCGGCTTCGGCACCAGCAGCACGCAGCTCAACAACGAGAGCGGCTCCGGCGTCATCATGGCGTCCAGCGGCGACGATTTTTGCGCCTTTTTTTGCATAGGCTAATGCGGTTGCACGGGCGATCCCGGTAAGAGCGCCGGTAATCAGGACTACTGGGGTGTTTTTAGCGTTTGTCATAAAATAACCTTTCATACGGCTAGGTTGATCATACCTTATTCGTCTGGCTTAGCTGCCCGAGGGCATTAGGCTTTAACAAGTTTGGCGGGGGTAGTTTGCCGTTGATCCAGCTAATAGGCCTTGGTGCGATGCATTAAAAAGACTTTGTTTATTGGTCGCCATACCTGTAAAGTATGTCTATGGATTTACGCCACTTACGATATTTCATTGCCGTCGCCGAAGAAGGCAGCCTCACGGTGGCTGCTGAAAAGCGGTTGCATACGGCTCAGCCTTCCCTCAGCAGGCAAATGCGCGACCTTGAAGAAGAGTTGGGATGCGCGCTCATGATTCGCAGGGCAAAGGGGATCGTTCTGACTCCTGCTGGCCGTGTATTTCTAGACCATGCGCGTTCGATTCTTGTGCAGGTCGAAGGTGCTGCTGAAGCCACGCGCCGTGCAGCCACTCCTGCCAAGGCCTCGTTCGTTCTCGGGTTTTTGACAGGCCAAGAGATTCAGTGGTTAGCGGGCGTGATGGCCATTATCCGCCATGAATTGCCTAACACCGAAGTTGTCCTTCTCAGTTTATCGTCACCCGATCTTGCTGATGGACTAATGCGCGGCAAGATCGATCTTGCTTTCCTTCGCCACGAACAAAACACCACCGGCATCGTTTTTACAAAGCTGGTTGATGAACCATTGATCGTGCTTATGGCTGCCGATCATCCCCTGACGAAGTTAAATTCCATCGCTGCTGAAAATATTGTCGGTCAGGAACTCGTTGGCGTCCCTTATGACAAATCTCATTCACTTAGAGAGATAACGGATGCCTACGGTGCCAAACTCGGAATCGACCTGACGCCCGACCATATCGTGGATAATCTCTCTATGGCAATGTCGCTGGTTACTTCAACACGCGGCATTGCGTTAATGCCGCTTTATGCGCGCAACCTGCTAGCTCCCACCGTCGTCGTTAGGCCGCTTGCCGGTGTACCGCCCACCATAGGTCTTTCACTTGGTTACAATGAATCCAACACGTCACCACTTCTAAAAATAATCGTTTCTAGGATTGGCGACCTTAAGTTCGGAAATTCCTGAAGCGCTTTACCCCTTACTGCGCAAACGAGGGAAACCTGAATATCTGCGCTCCAATAATGGCCCGAAATTCTCGTTCGAACACTTCACAGATTGGCTGACCAAAGTCGGCATCAAGCCGATCCGGAACTATCCTGGTTCACCTTGGGAGAACGGTTACAACGAGCGCTTCAACGGAACCCTTCGCAGAGAGGTTCTCAACGCCGAATGGTTTAGCACCATCCGCCAAGCCCAAACTGTCATCAATCAATGGCTTAAACAATACAATCATATCCGGCCTCATCACGCCCTCGGCATGCGGCCGCCGGTCCCCGAGACATGCTTAGTAAATCCACAAATCACTGGTACATAAAAAGGGAGCTGGACATAATCGATGCTACGTTGCGAAAATGCACCAGAATAGGGAGCTCGCCATAAAGGCAGACTCTGTCGGTTTCGCAATTTTATAAAACGGTCGTTAAACTTCAATTTTCGTTCCGAATTTACCTCTTAAATTCACTGGGTTAAAGGAAATTTCGGATGAAGTTTTATTACTAAGTCAAATGCTTCCGTATGATCGTTGATGTCCCTCCGCTATGCCCGTTACAGCTATTTTCTGCCTATCAATTCGTTAACGCATCGCTCAGCGGCTTCTAGGGCTCCTTCTAAATACCCCCCGAATTGTGTTGCGGTTTCCGTCGAGGCGAGAATAAGGCGGCCATCGCAGAGGGATGAAAGGGCTTTCGGCAGGCCATAAGCAGGATGATGCATGAGCGGTGCACGATCAAGGGGGGCAGCTGTGAAGATATCCTGTGCCCAGTCCTTCAGAATGAGATCGATTGGTTCTCCGGCTTTTGGTCCGAACAGGCGAGCGAGTTGCTGCACGCATGCATTCCGAAGCTTGCTTGCAACATTGCGTGCCTCCGCTGGAACACCGACAAACCCGAATAATGCATAGGGCCCGCCTTTATCGGGCGAGGCATCATGAATTTCCATCAGCGGGCCCCGCCGGCTCATGGCGTTTCCCGAAAATCCCTCTTCGCGCCAGAACGGGCGTTCGTATACGGCGATAAGTTTGGCGTGACCTGCCATCCATGTTGGG
>CAIRGA010000143.1 GCA_903877935.1 uncultured Hyphomicrobiales bacterium | reverse complement strand
GCATTTCTGGCATCATAACCCGAACACAGTCATATAATTCCTGAATGCGATTTACGACTGTAAGACTTGCCCGAGAGTTCAGTAGATCAAGAATATAATTTGTGACATTTTCCTGTGTTACGAGATCATCCGGCTTGCTCGCATTGATCGCGTCTTTAGAAACTCCAGATCGCGAAATTATCCAATTTAGCCAAATACCGTATCCTTTTTTATTTTTTTGGACTGTCTTATCACGCCATTTAGTTGCCGGTCCAGGCTTAGAAAATAAGCCGCGCTTATTAAAAGATTTATTCCACGGATTTTGATGATGAACCGGCCAATCGTGAAGCTTTAAGCAATGGAAGACAAGCTCGGGAGTTTTAATCATTTAACATCTCCCTTTCGAAAATTATCCAGGATATTGTCGTAATGACGAAATGCGTCCTCTTGCTCCAGTTTTGTGTAAAATCGATAGGTCGTTTTGATGTCGGTATGCCCTAAAAGCTGCCGAACAGTTTCGTATTGGCCTGGGTTAGATTTAAGATAAAGATAGGCCGCGAAATGTCGAAATAAATGTACGTTCATTATTAAGCCGGTATACTTTTTAATAAATTTTGGAAGTTGGGACCCAATTTCATTCGCTTTCTTTTCACGACCATTGAGTGAAATAAAAAGTTTCCTTGTTGGACTCTTTTTAAGAAGCGGCAGGTAGATATTGATGTAAGTTTTAAATAGATCGACGATATTTTTGGGGATCGGAAAACTTAGGTCTTGCTTGTTTTTGACATCTTTTCCCGGAATTACAAGGAACCACTCTTCATCGCGTACTTGATGGAGGTTTATATCAATATCGAGAGCGGCAAGATTTTTCTCTCTAATAGGCGCGATGAGAAGTGTGACAACAGCAATGGCCGATTGAACCTCGACAGCTTTTAGTACAGTCGGCTTTGAATGATCCATAGCCAATATGGTATCGAAGGGTAGGCGGATAATTTTTCTAATGTTATCCGGGTTTGTGAGTAGTCTGAGACGCTTTTCATTTTTGGTTGTCATACCTGAGTGCTCAGGTCGCAAATTGGCTTCAGCGGCCTTGAATTTTTCCAACTCGTCAGCCGATACCTTCACATGATGTTTAGCAATTTGGCTCATTAGGCGCGCCAAATTATAAAAGTGGGCATTTGGCTTTTCTCCCGAACGATCCCAAAGCGTGCCTAATATGACCTCTCGTGCGTGAGGGCTAACGAGGTCTACTAAAGATCGTATTGTATCAGGTGCTGTTCCTGACTGGACGAGAATAGTTACCATCAAAAGGATCTTCTTGTGGCGATCGTGTTGGGATGCGGGGCTGAGAGGTTTGAAATTAGACTTCTCGAACAGTTTTTTTGGTCCAGACCGAATGAGGAATCTTGAAAGGTCATTTTCAAATGAATTCGGTAGATCGGATAGGGTGAGCGAACGTGTTGGCCGGCTGTCAATGAGGTCCAATTTTATTTGGGGCCAACCCGGTTGGGTTGATACGAGGCTGTTCCACACCTTTGTTAAATCACGCCGAGCCTGTTTGGCTCGGGAAGGTGTTTTGCCCGATGTGATCCCGTTACCTTCATAGGCGTCGAGAATGCCATTCGTGACTTCCCAAGGCTCGAGGTCGGCCTCTGAACAGTATCGTCCGAATTGATTGATGTGCGATTTATCGTACGGATCGACGATTCCGTTGATCAATAGCGACCAATTGGCTGATTTCTGGCCCTTTTTGCCGGAATTTTTGTCTAATTGCCTGAAATTTGTCTCGTATGAGGTCTTCATCATCGACTACTCGGGGTTGTGAACGTTAAAAGAGAATAGATCATCGGTATTAAAGTAGCAAGTCAACTTTGTTACCGATGAATCTTCATACTCGATAGTGCATTGTTTTAATTGAGGATTTCCAATTGTGGTTGGGTGAGGCTGATTTCAACATTTAGACAGCTCCTCCATTCAGTTCCCGCCTCGCTTTGGCTTCCATTTGGAGGCGATGAAGCTCGATCGCGCCGAGTGCACGAAACCGGTTTTCGGCGAAAAACCGGCCCGCCTGCCGGCCTAGTGTGCGGGCGAGTTCGATCAGCGCAGGGTGCTGCTGCGCGCTTTGATTTTGAGACCTTTGAACATCTTGCTTATCTAAATTCGTTATATTTGTATCATAAATTATTCGCGACGCCTCGTGCATGGGGAGTTTCCTTAATCAGTTACGGGGTTTGGGGCCGCGTTTAACTGGTAGCGTCGCGGATGCGACTTTCTCGATACGGGTACAAATTTGGCTAAGTGAAACGAGCGGCAGAGGGTAAAGCCCATCTTGAAGGCCAGTGAGATGCAAAATAGCAGCTTTGGGATCAAGCAATTTGGGCTCCGACAACAAGAGAACCCCATTTTGTTGCGTGGCTCTAAAATCCAGATATAGACCCGCCGCCTGAGGGTAGTCAGGCTCGCCGCTCTTCGGATTAGTTCCCGTTGGATCAAGCATTGTCAGCGGGATTGACGTTCCCCGTCCGCTTTCGGCCTCAAGGAGCGCTTCTTTATAAAAAGGCCGGAGCACGGACCGATGTCTGCTAACGAGTTCTATAACGTGACCGAAGCGGATCCCGTCGCTAAGTAGTTTCATGGCCAAACCGAGCTCGGCCAGATGGACAAATTCGTAAATGACCTCGTCCCGGGCGCTTTCTTTGACAATTTCGCCCTTGCCGAAAGGCACGTCACTTCGTCTCAATTTCCGGATCATGGCATGCCGAGCCGACGGCACCATACCCGATGCCAGTCCTGTATCGTCCATGACCTGAGCCACCTGGCCGTGGTTAAGCCGGAGGGTCGCCATGCGGGTTTGAAGGTGTGCGAGATCATGAGCCATTTCTTATTAATGACACATATAAACCATAAATAAAACAGCAAAAAAAACTAATTTGTGTGAGGGGCGGTCCCTTTGTCTGTGCACCTGACAGCACGAACTCGTCCCTAATTCCCTGTTCGCCTAGAACATTATCGATAGTAAGCAGCGTAATCTCCTTAGCCCGTAGCCCTGCTAAATGGCTAAAAAGTACGATAGCCCTGTCCCTAGCAGGGTGCCGGCTCAGCAGCTAGAAAATCTACTCTTGTAGCTGTAATCAATATATAATTGATAATTCAATTTTGATTTGACTGGCGAAATTGGTTCTGAAAGGCTAATTGATCTAGGATCGGGGGCGATTAATGTTTCCAAAAATTCTAATTCCAGTAAATCTTGATCGAATAGAACAGAGCAAATCATGCTTTAAGCGATCGGTTGAGTACGCGAGCCATCATAAGGCGGATGTTCGCCTAATTTTTGTGTGCTCAGCGATACCACTAGCCAATTTTGGTGTGTACGGAATAATCGAAATTGCAAGGCAAGATAAAAAAATATACGAAGATGCCATAGGCGTGTTAGCTAATTCACTTGAATATCCATGTGATAAAATTTCGACTACTGTCCGTGAGGGAATAGTATATGTTGAAATTATAGAAGAAGTCGATTTTTATAAACCAGATCTCATTATATTTTCTTCGAAATACCCCACGATATCGGATCTTTTTTTTGGCTCATTGACGTCAAAAATATGTGCACGAGCGAAATGCGCCAAGCTTTTTCTTAGATGAATAATCTCTACCTATTTAAAATTAGGATGTACAACCTTAATTTGAGTACACAAATTTAAACAGCATAGAAATGTTAAAGATCCGATTTTAATTTTAGTAAAATATATGGTGATTTTTGGATTGATCCCGTTCTCTTTGGGAGTATTTAATTCATTGAGATCGTCTACGGACATTTCTATTTTGATTTAGACGGTCAGAAAATATCATTTTGTTCTATGCCTCCAATATTTTTGTAATAGTTTTGGGCGAGTTTTAGTTAAGATCTAACTCGTAAATCAACTTCCTTATTTTTTATTCTAAGCTATCTTAACCCAAGTCAAAAAATTGAATTTCATCGTTAAAAATGGGGAGGTCGATCATGAGAACTAATCCGGTAAAAACGGCGCTTGGATCTGGACAGGTTGCCTTTGGCACCATGGTTTTTGAATTTTTTACGCCCGGTCTTTGCCAAATTCTCCATGTGGCCGGAGCAAGCTTTGTTATTCTTGATATGGAACATAGCGGCGTCGGCATTGAAACGATTAAAGCCCAAATTGCTTTTGCGCGCGGGATCGGCATCGTTCCCATGGTGCGTGTACCGGGGTGTTATTATCATTTGATCGCCACCATTCTTGATGCGGGCGCATTGGGCATTATGGTTCCTATGGTCGAGACGGTCGAGCAGGCAGAACAGATAGCATCGTGGACGCGATATCGCCCAGAAGGCGTTCGCGGATTGGCATTCTCCATGGCGCATGATGATTATTTAGGCGGCGATGTTGTCGACAAGATGCAGACGGCAAACGAGCGAGTTATGGCCATTGCTCTGATAGAAACGGCGAAGGGAATTGAAAATGCAGAAGCGATTATGGCGGTACCTGGAATTGATGTGGGGTGGCTTGGCCATTTTGATTTAACCGACAGTATGGGTATTGCAGGTCAATTTGATCATCCGCGCTTTGAAGCGGCTGTGGTGCACTTAGTTTCGGCGTGTAACAAGGCTGGAAAGCCCGCTGGATTTTTGGCGGGCAATGCCGAGGTGGCCCGTGCTTGGCAGGCGAGGGGTTTTCGAATGCTCTGCCTTGGTACCGACATTGCTTTGTTGAAAGATACTTTGGCTAAAGCAATCGGTGACAGTAAAATACAAGGCTAGCAGCGTTTATCTGCCGCCCGACACGTTAAGAATGGATCCCGTAACGTAGGATGCCGCTGGCGATAAAAGCCAGATCACAGCTTCCGCAATCTCTTGCGGTGTTCCTGCTCGCTTCATGGGTAATTGGGGTGCAAATTTTTCGAGAAAGACATTTCCGCCATGCCAGTCATGGATAGGCGTGTCGATGACCCCGGGTCGCACGGCATTAATGCGGACGCCTTCGGTGGCAACCTCACGTGCAAGTCCGATGGTCAATGAATCCACCCCCCCTTTGCTGGCAGCATAATGAACCTCGTTGGGCAATCCACCAAGAACGGCTGCCATGGACGAAATATTGACAATGGCTCCCCCTTTGCCGCCGCGTGCTGTGGACATGCGTTTCAGCGCTTCCCGACAGCAAAGAATGGGACCGGCGAGGTTAACCCTTAAGGTTCTCTCGACTGTTGCTGCGCTAATCTCGGCGATCGGCTTTACTTCCACAATGCTGCCTGCATTGTTGACCAGCGCCGTAATCGTGCCGAGCTGTTCATCGATTTCTTTGAAGAGGCGAAGGATATCCGATTCAACGGCCATATCGGCTTGAATCGAAATGGCCTTCCCCCCCATCGAGCGTAGAGATTGAACGAGACTTTCGGCCTCGTCCCTATGCTGCGCATAGTGCACCGCTACGGTATATCCATTTTTGGTCCCTGCCTCCGCAATGGCTCTACCAATGCCACGATTGGCACCTGTTACCAGCATAACCCCATTACTTTGTGCAGAATTGGCCATAGACTGACTTTCTGGTTGGAGATTGAAAAAGTATTCATACTGATTAACACTTAAGTTTAACAGACGAACGGGGGGATGCGCCATGGAAAATCAAAAAAAGACACGGATCGGCCTGATCGGTTGCGGCTTTTATGCCCAAAACCATTTGCATGCTTGGACTGACCTTCGAAGTGAGGGCGCAGAACTGGTTGCTGTTTGCGATATGGATGCCAGCAAATCTGCAGCCGCCGCGCAGAAGTTCGGAGCTACCTCCTATACCGATGCACAGACCATGTTTGACAAGGAGAAGATCGATCTTGTCGATATCACAACCCAAATGGGAAGCCATAAGGCGCTCGCAGCAATGGCAGCAGAACGGAGCATTGCCGCCGTTGTTCAAAAGCCCTTCGCGCCAAGTTGGGCCGATTGTATCGATATTGTCGAAACAGCCAGACGGCATAAGACGTGGCTGGCCGTGCATGAGAATTTTCGCTTTGCGACGACAATGCAACGCGTTCGGGGCGTCATTGATTCAGGTGCTATCGGCACACCAAATTGGGCCCGTCTTTCCTTCCGCACGGGCTACGATGTTTATAAAGGACAGCCCTATCTCGCCGAAGAAAAGCGGCTCGTTATTTTGGACGTCGGAATCCATGTTCTAGACCTCGCTCGATATTTTCTAGGTGAAGTTGAACATCTCTCGTGTGAAACACAAAAGCGTAATCCGAATATTAAAGGTGAAGATACGGCGACCATATTGATGCGTCATAGCTCGGGTAGCGTTTCGATTGTCGAGTCGACCTATCAATCGAAAAAAATTCCCGATGCCTTTCCTGAAACGCTTGTTGAAATCGAGGGTTCGGATGGGACGATCGTTGTTACACGCGGTGAAAAAATGCAGGTCACAACACAAGGAATCTTTTTCGAAGAACAGATTGGAAGCCCCCTTCTATCCTGGACAAGCAGGCCTTGGCACGGATCGCAAGAAGCCGTTCTTCATACAAACCGGCACATGCTTGAATCATTCCGTGCGGGACGTACTGCTGATACATCAGGTGAGGATAATCTGAAAACCTACGCGCTGGTTGAAGCAGCCTATGAGGCGGCGGCAACAGGCCGCGCTGTCAAGCCACCCGCATGGACACCAAAGTCCTAATCGAGGCTTATAAAGGCAACGCTACCGAATATTTAATTTGATCCAAAGCGAAACTCGACTCGATTGAGGCAACGCCGTCAAGTCGTGTTAACTTCTGGCGAAGAAATTGCTCGTATCCCATGTGATCGGGAGCCACGACGCGCATGAGATAATCGCGTGTGCCTGTCATCAAATAGCATTCAACCACTTCAGGCCATTTTGCGATTGCACTCGCGAATTGCTCAAGTTCTTTTTCTTTCTGCCTTTCCAGTTTAACGGACACAAAAACAGACACCGGCAAACCAACGACTTTTTGATCAACCATCGCTGAATAGCGCGTGATGATACCGTCATGCTCGAGGCGGCCAATGCGCCGGTGGCAGGGTGATGCGGTCAGTCCAACCTGATCTGCGATTTCCTGAAGTGTTAGCCGACTATCGGTTTGAAGCAGCGCGATAATTTTACGATCGATAGCGTCAATGATCATTTGGAAAATCCTTCCACTAATTTTCAATTATTAGAAACATATTCTAAAAATATAATTAAATACACAAAATTTGCATGAATTTACCTTGCTCTTCAGCATAAAATGCCTTTGTCACCCTCGCGGAGGATACGGCGATGATTTTACCCATAGAAAGTGCTCAGATCAGTACCTTACGCGCTATTGAACAAAAGCTACTTTGGCTTTCGACATGGATGATTCATAACGCGAATCATATTCGGCCCAATGAGGACGGCCTGAAAATTGGAGGACACCAAGCTTCATCGGCTTCTCTTGTGACGATTATGACAGCGCTTTGGTTTTCTATTTTGCGCCCTGAAGATCGGGTCGCTGTTAAGCCTCATGCTAGTCCGGTTTATAACGCCCTCCAATATTTGCTGGGCCATCGAACGCGACATGATTTGGAACATTTTCGCGGATTTGGTGGGACGCAATCCTATCCATCTCGTACCAAGGATGGTGAAGATGTTGATTTTTCAACTGGGTCGGTGGGCTTAGGCGTCGCGCAAACCCTTTTTGCCTCCCTCGCTCAAGATTACGTTCACCTGAAGGGTTTTATGGGTCAACGGCCAGAAGGTCGATTGGTTGCTCTTGTGGGTGATGCCGAGCTGGATGAGGGCAACATTTATGAAGCGCTGATTGAAGGATGGAAACAAGGACTACGGAATTGTTGGTGGATTATCGATTATAACCGCCAAAGTCTCGATGCTGTAATCCGTGAGGGTCTATGGGAAAAAATAGAGGTAATTTTTCGTAATTTTGGGTGGGACGTTGTAATCCTTAAATACGGATCACGGATGGAAGAGGCATTTGGGAAACCGGGCGGAGCCGTACTACGAAGTTGGATTGATCGGTGTCCAAACCAGCTTTACGCCGCCTTATGTTTTCAAGGTGGCGCTTCGTTCCGAAAGCGCCTTCTTGATGATATTGGTGATCAAGGTGATGTCACACGCTTGATAGATTGCTATTCAGACGATGACTTATTGGCGCTTATGTCAAATCTCGGTGGGCATGATTTGCCGACATTGCTCCATGCCTTTTCAAACGCCGGTCGGGATCGGCCAGTATGCTTTATTGCCTACACGATTAAAGGGTTGGGATTACCTTTTCAGGGTCATAAGGATAATCACTCAGGCCTCATGACGCCTTTGCAAATTGAAACGTGGAAAAAAAGCCTGAACATTCGAGACGGAAAGGAATGGGATTTTTACGAAGGTCTTGGATCGCAATTGGCGGAATGCCAGAAAATAATTACGGATCGTGCCGAGATTTTTTCTCAGCCAAGACGATTAGCGGCGAAGGCCATTACGGTTCCCGATAGGTTAGACTATCGCCATGAAAAAGTAATGTCGACGCAGCAGGGCTTCGGATTAATTTTGCAAGATTTAGCAAAATCCGATCATTCAGTCGCCGATCGGATTGTAACCTGTTCTCCTGATGTCACGGTTTCAACCAATCTTGGATCATGGGTTAATAGGCGCGGTCTTTTTGCTCATGACACGGTTGCTGATCTCTTTCGAAAAGAAAAAATACCATCAACATTCACATGGGATTTTTCACCATCTGGACAGCATTTTGAATTAGGCATTGCCGAAAATAATCTTTGCTTGATGCTCGCTGCCTTGGGTCTTTCACACAGCATAAATGGCGAGCGTCTTCTGCCGATAGGGACACTTTATGATCCGTTTATTAGTCGGTGTCTCGATGCACTTAATCATGCCTGTTATCAAGATGCACGTTTCATTCTCGTGGGTACACCATCAGGCGTAACGCTTGCGCCGGAAGGTGGCGCGCATCAATCGATTGGCACACCCTTGATTGGCATGGCCCAAGATGGGCTGGCGAGTTTCGAGCCTGCCTTTGTTGATGAACTCGAAGTAATCATGCGATGGTCTTTGAACTACCTCCAGAAATCGGGCGCACGTGCGAAGTCAAATGAGCTGTCAGGAACGGAATGGGTGCGGGACGAGCAGGGTGGATCGGTCTATTTGCGGTTATCAACACGGATGATGGAACAACCGCTCCGTGAGCTAGATGCCGAGCTCGAAGAAAACATGATTGAAGGTGCGTATTGGCTGCGCCAACCGGGCCCCAATCCCGATTGTGTGATCATAGCCACAGGCGCCGTGATGTCAGAAGCGATTCAAGCGGTTGGCCTTCTTGTAGGCAAAAGGCGTGACGTTGGTCTATTGGCGGTAACGTCGGCCGATCGATTAAATGCGGCATGGAATGCCGCAACAAAAGCGCGATCTCTTGATGAGGCTCGAAATATATCAGCCATTGAAAAACATATGTCGCTTCTAGCACCCCATACGCTTTTGGTAACTGTTTTGGATGGACACCCGGCCACACTATCTTGGATTGGTAGTGTGCGTGGTCATCGCACCATTCCTCTGGGTGTCGAACATTTTGGACAGAGTGGTACCATAAAAGATCTATATAGGCATTTTAGAATTGATACCCAGGCGATCCTCGAAGCCGTTCAATCCGCCTCCGCTGGCCCCCGGCTGATTTAAGCCGGGTTTGCTGGTGAAGCCGTAACGGCGGCAACTTTCGCTTGAGGTTTACGATATCGCACGCGCTGGGCATCGATAAACATCGCGAACATGATGATTAACCCTTGGATCACTTTAACCCAGAAAACCGAGACACTCATCAGATTAAGGCCTCGATCAATTGTTGATAGCAAAAGAACGCCCCCCAAGGCACCTAGCATTGTGCCGCGGCCACCTTGCAAGCTGATTCCGCCTATGACCGCTGCCGCCATTACGGTAAAGATATAGCCGTCACCGAGATTGACTTGAATAGAACCGACGCGGCCCGCCAGCATCCAGCCAGCCAATGCCGCAAGGCCGCCACTGATAATATAGGCCTGCCGGACGCGCTTATCAGCATCAATTCCCGATGCGATGGCTGCCTGCTTATTGCCGCCGATGGCGTAGAGTTCACGGCCGAAACGGCGATGGTTGAGAACAATATGACCGATGATAAAGATAAGACCTGTCGCCATAACGCCAACCGGAATTTTAATAAGATCCGGAATTTCAAAAAGCGATTCATGGCCGAGCCAGAAATATACTTCAGCCGGTGGAAAGTTTAGTCCACTAATCGGCTTACCTTGTGTGAAAGCCATCATCAAACCGCGCAAAATCAGGAGCATTGCTAGTGTGACAATGAAATTATTCATTTTGCCGACGGTTATCAGCAACCCGTTTATATAGCCGAAGAGGGAGCCCGTAATGATGATGACCGCGATGGAAAGATAGGGATTAATCAAAATTCCGCCGCCCCAATAGGGTGGCGTCGCAGGAACGATCAAATACATGCCAAATAGGGCACAGACACCGAGCGTTGACTCGGAGGAAAGGTCAAAATTGCCACTGATAAGAACGAAGGTTTGACCTACCACTAAAATGCCAAGCACTGCAGCGGCGGTAAAAATATTGGTGATATTCGTCGAAGTCAGAAATACCGGGGATTGAAAGACGAAGAATATAAATACCCCAACCAAAATGACCCAAATCAAATGATCCAAAAGGGTGGGAATATGTTTAGACGCTTGCATTGGTATTCTCCAAAGTCTCGCCTTCAATTGCGGCTAATAAAAGCGCTGTCGTAATCGGTTCATGATTTTTTCGGAATTCGCGAATAATCTTGCCGCGATAAAATACGACAATACGATCGCAAATATCCATCAATTCGCTGAGCTCGTCCGAGACCACCGCAACGGCCACACCACGTTGACTGAGTTTATCGACAATCCGAAGCAGTTCAACCTTTGCCTGAACATCGACGCCCTGGGTAGGTTCATCTAGTATCAGTACTTTAGGCTCAGTAGCAGCAAGTTTAGCGACAACAACTTTTTGCTGATTGCCGCCGCTTAGATTTTCGACAGCGGTCTCCATGCTCGGTGTCTTGATACCCAAAATATCGATAAAATCGGACACAAGCTCTTTCTCTTTAGCGCCGTCGATCAGGTTTAAAGACTGCTGCAGTCTGTCAAGTACCGACAGCGAAACATTATCCCGGACGCTTCGGATTGCAACGATTCCAAGCCCGTGCCGGTCGCGTGGCAGATAGGCTAATCCTTGTTTGAGCGAACTGATCGGGCTGCCATCGATATAGGGGGAGTCATTCAGCATCACGCTGCCGCTGCCCAAGGGTTCCAAGCCGAATAATCCCCGCGCCAGTTCACCGGGACCGCTTCCTTCCAAGCCGGTTAAGCCGACCACTTCGCCCGCATTTAGCGTTAATTGAACATCTGTATAGGCACCGGGTCTATTTAATCCCTTGATGGACAGGACGGGATTGCCGATCTTTCCGCTCTCTCTTTTGTATCGCTCGACATTGGCACCGCTGATCAGCCTGATCAATTCGGGTTGAGTGATGTCCTTTACCGGTGAAACCCCAGCCACAACGCCATTGCGCATGACAGTCACATGATCGGCGACTTCAAAGATTTCTTCCAGATAATGCGAGATATAGATGAAGGAGGCGCCACGTGCTCTTTGGCGTCTGACAAATTCGAAAAGCTTTGCGACATCATGCTTGGGTAAAGGCGCTGTCGGTTCATCCAGAATAATGACGCTTGCATCCGCAAATAGGGCGCGAGCAATTTCGATCATTTGACGTTCGGCGACCGTTGTATCTTCCATCAACCGCGACACATCGATATCGATGTCGAATTGTCCCAGTTTTTCCTGGGCGTCGCGATACATTTTTTTCCAGTCGATGAAACCACCCCAATTGAGCGGCAGCATCCCGGAATAGACATTTTCTGCAATGCTAAGTCCCGGTACGAATTTGGCATGTTGTGCCACAAGCGCGATACCAACTTGTTTGGCTTTGGCCGTATTCAAATTTTCATGAATTTCACCACGTATCCGGATCGTCCCCGAGTCTGGCGTATATAGACCCGTCAATACGTGCATCAAGGTTGATTTGCCGGCGCCGTTTTTTCCCAACAAGGCATGAATTTCGCCTTGCTGTACCGAGAACGAAACGGAATCAAGGGCCCTTACGCCAGGAAACACCTTAACGATATCGACCATTTCAACCACAGGTATGGAATGTTTATCGTCCATCCTGGATCTCCAATCATCTTATGGACCACTTTATTGATAAATCGGCGCGGCTTAATATCAAATCAAGCCGCGCCTTTTGTTTAATAGATAAAACGATTAGCCGCCATTCTTCTTCTCGATGTTACCCCAAAGGCGTTCATCATTCATGTTGGACTGGTTAATCGCTGTCGTTGACAGGAAGAGCTGCATACCAACGTCAGACTTTTCAACGCGAGCAGGCGACCAAAGCGTGCCGTCTTTCTTGACTTCACCTGGCGTTGCAGGCTGTCCCTTAAGTTGCTTTTCGATGAAATCGGCGGCAAGAACTCCGAAGTCAGGAATAGGCTGGTTGGAAGCATGGTCGAACTTCTTGGCACGCATCAACTCGAGTGCCGAAAGGCATGCGTCAACGCTTGCAAGGAAGATGTGGCCCTTCTCGCCCGACAAAGCGCTCTTGCCAAGCTCCTTGAGCGTTTGAACAGTACCTTCCGAATATACGCAATCCGAATGCATATAAATGCCATCGAGATCGGCCTGGGCTGATGCAACGTCGCGCACGATATCAACACCCTTTGGCGCATCCCAATCACCGACCTTGGTGATAACGGTAATGCCAGGGTTCTTCTTGATAACATCATTGAATCCCGCACCGCGAAGCTGCGCTACGTTCTGCGCAAGGTTGCCGGTGATTTCCAGCACCTTGCCTTTGGCCGAGCCATAGCGTTCTTTCAAGAAGGCCACCATGGCTTCGCCTGCTTGCTTGCCGGCAAGATAGTTATCCGAGAGGACAACCATATCGATTTCGCAGCCCGATGGCGCACGATCGATCGTGTAGAACGGAATTTTTGCAGCTTTCGCCGCTTTGACGGCCTGACAAATACCTGCGCTATCATCCGGAACCGCAACGATTGCATTCACTTTACGTGCTATCAAGTCATTGATATCGTTTAATTGTTTTTGTGCGTCTCCGCCGGAGGTGATCGTTACAACCTCCCAGCCCTTAGCTTTAGCGCCGTTGACTAAGCCCGCTTGAATTTGCCCCTGACCACCGAGAAGGGCTGGTGCGGAATAGCCGATAACAACCTTGTCCGCTGCCGAGGCAGAAGAGAATACCGCGGCGGCCATGAGAGCTGACAACAATAATCCGCTTTTCATTAACTTCATGTTTTTCCTCCCGTTTTTAGCGATTCATTTTTTGAGATCGCTTTTTCTTCCTATATTGCAAGGTTTATCTTATAGCTTTTTTGCGAGTTGAAAAGGGTTGTAAGACAATAATTGACAGACAAGTTGATGTGATGCAAGATCTGATTATGTTAAAAGCGAAATTAACCAGCCGTTTGAAATCGGATGCGCCGCAAGAAATTGCGGATCTCTTGTCGCTTCACATTCGAAATGGAGAATTTCTCGCTGGTGCCCGGCTGCCTTCCGAGCATGGCCTAGCGGAACATTTCGAGGTCAGTAGGCCGGTAGTGCGGGAAGCCATTTCCCGGGTTAAGGCTGACGGGCTGGTTGAATCACGTCAGGGCAGTGGCCTTTATGTAACAGGACTTTTGGAACGCCAGTCATTTAAAGTCCATGCGGAGCTAAGCAAGGATTCGTCTGCCGTCATTAAGTTGTTCGAATTGAGGATGCCGATTGAAGTTATGGCCGCTCGACTTGCGGCTCATAGGCGCTCGGATGATGATGTTGCGCAAATGGAAATGTTTCATGTTCAGATGGAGCAAAGCCAATCTGTTGACCCTGAAAAATATGACCTTCAATTTCATCTTGCTATCGCGAATGCAACGCGAAACCAATATTTTACTGAGCTGATGGCTTATCTTGGCGGTGTTATTTATGCCGGAATCCGGTTTGCTCGTTCCAGTAGTAGCCCCAAAGTTCATCGCAAAGCAATTTTAGAACATGGTAGAATATTGTCAGCTATTAAAGATCGTAAGCCGGAAGCGGCAGAGAAAGCAATGCGAGCCCATATCAACGGCGCATTACGCCGCATGAACGCGTATAAGTAATATGATTCGATAGGCACTTTATTGTTAGGTTTGTCTAACTCCTCAAAGTGTCATGGGGTATTGAAAAATTACGGTTTTTCAACTTTATAGACTACTTCATATTTGGCTATGATTGATAATCAGCTCATCTGTTGTCAATTACCTTGAAAATATAAGTTTGGTCTCGGAAATTAGTCAATTGACAATTGTGCCTAGACAAAGTTACCGTTCTCTCAATGTATAGATGTGGGGTTGTCCTATTGGCTTTCAAGCTGCCCTGACCCCATAAAGAATACTTCATTGATAATTAGCCATGCCGACCATTTTATATATTGTTCGGACAAATCGGATCGGGGGGGGGTATGAAGTCACACAGCTTAAAGGATATGGCTCGTTCGGTCGAACCAAAATTTGGTAGTTTTGTTGTTGAATTTGCTACACCGGGCATCGGGCACATTTTTAAAGCATCGGGTTGTGACTTTGTTTTATTTGATATGGAGCATTCGGGTTTTAGTATTGAAACCGTAAAGCAAAGCATCCGCTATTTCGAAGCCGCTGACGTTCCTATGATTGTTCGTGTTCCGTCAAAAGAATACGATCATATTGCACGCGTCTGTGATATGGGGGCGGAGGGAATTATGTTGCCGATGGTCAATGACGCGATCGAGGCGCGCCATATTCTGGACAGCATGAAATATTTTCCTAAAGGCAAGCGGGGTGTGGCGCTTGGCGTTGCCCATGACAACTACCGTAATGTTGGAACGGTAGCCGAACGCCTGAATGCGGCCAATCATCGTACCACTTTATTCTGTCAAATCGAGACGGCTGAAGGCGTGGAAAACGCTGATGAGATAGCCGCATTAGATGGAGTTGATTGTTTATGGGTTGGCCATTTCGATCTTTCTGTATCTCTGGGAATTCCGGGGGATTTTAATAACAAAATATTTACAGATGCGATTGCGAAAGTTGCCGCTGCTACACGCAAGCATAGCAAAGCTCTTGGCCGACTTGTACCGAATGTTGAAACAGGTATTGAATATAACAAGCTAGGGTTCGATTTTATTTGCTATTCAGGCGATGTTTGGATGCTACAGGCAGCACTTTCAGATGCAGTTGATAAATTGAGAGTATCTTGCGTGGCAAAATAATGAGGTGGACCTAATGAATGCTCTTTTTCGTGTCGCGCTTTCGGGCGATTTTAAGAAGCCTGATGGATCGCCGACATTTCCCGATTTTGACGTCAGTCCGCTCTTTGATGCACCAGGTATAGAAGTCGTTTACCTTGATCCGACACCTGTAATCCGTGCCGATCAAATTGAAGATATCGACGTTCTCATTCTTCTTGTTCCGCAGTTCAATGCAAAGAGTATTCATCCAAATGGGCGGCTAGCTGCTGTTGCACGCTTTGGTGTTGGCTATGATAGCGTTGACGTTGATGCCTGTACAAAAGCCGATATCGCGCTTGTGATCACACCGGACGGCGTGAGGCGCCCCGTGGCTGTTTCTATTTTAACTCTCATTCTCGCGTTGACCGGTAAATTAATGATCAAAGACCAGTTAACCCGCGAGGGTCCAGATGGCTTCAACCGCCGCGGCCAACATATGGGTATCGGCCTTGTAGGCAAGACACTAGGATCGATTGGGATTGGCAATATTGGGGCTGAAATGTTCAGGGTGTGTAAACCACTCGATATGCGCTTCATTGCGCATGATCCATTTGCCGACGCTGCCATTGCTGCCGAACTGGGCATTGAATTGGTTGGCCTAGAGGATGTCTTTCGGCAAGCTGATATTCTTACGGTCAATTGCCCGTTTACCCCGCAGACAAAATATCTGGTAAACGCCGAGCGCTTGGCGCTCATGAAGAAAACAGCTTTTTTAATAAATACTGCGCGCGGGCCGATTGTGGATCAAGCAGCGTTGACCAACGTGCTGCAAGAACGCAAAATTGCAGGGGCTGGTTTGGATGTCTTTGAAGTTGAACCCCCTGTTGCGAATGATCCGATTTTAAAACTCGATAATGTGATTCTTACACCGCATGCCCTGTGCTGGACGGATCAATGTTTTGCCGGAAACGGTTTAGCTGATGTCCGCGCAACACTGGATCTTCAAAAAGGTCTGGTTCCTCGCGGGATTGTAAATCGGGCGGTTGTTGATTCCGCCGGCTTCAAGGCTAAATTGAAAGAATACGCCAATCGTTTTACGTGAGACGGTAGGCGCAACAGATCAGCCGGCCTCCTGCGGGTGATGGCTGATACAAGAAGGGCGAATGCATAAAGCATTTGTTTAGTTAAAACGGGAGGATGGTCATGAATCTTATAAAAAGACTTGGCTTAACAGCTGCCGGCGCGTTGATTGCGGCTAGTGCTGTTTCAGCCGCATGGGCAGAGAGCGCAGCTGAGAGGGCTGTCAAGGAGGCCCAAAAATATAAAGGCCAGACGATTACGATCGTTTGGGAAGCGGGCCTTCAATCGCTAGATCCGCTCAATTTCTCAGGTCCACTCTGGGAAAAACTAACGGGCATGAAGGTGAAGGTTGTTGAAGTACAAACGGCTGAGATGTTCACGAAAATCATGCAGGAATATCGCGCTGGAACGGGTGCTTATGATGCACTGAACGTAATGCCATCGTGGATGCCAGATCTTGCGAATGCAGGCGCACTTGAGCCGCTTGATGCTTATGTCGACAAATATGGCTATAAGGATGAGTTTCAGAAAATTGCACCCATCTTTCGCGATAATTGGGCAAAGGCCAATGGTAAAATCTATGGCTTTCCGGATGATGGAGACGTCTTCATCATGTATTTCCGGAAAGACATTTTTGAAGATCCGAAAATAAAGGATGCTTTTAAAGCCAAGACGGGTCACGATCTTTCCGTTCCGAAGACGTGGAAAGAGTTTGGCGAGACAGGATCCGCTCTGACCGAGATCTTGAAGCCACAAAATGTTTATGGAGCTGCCTTCTTCCGCCAGCCTCCGTATACAATGTTCATGTTCCAAGAGCGTTTCCGTAACGAAGGCGGTAAATTCTTTGATGCGGAGACAATGAAAGCCACTATCAACAGCGATATTGGTGTCAAAGTGCTGACCGATATGCGCAATGAGAACAAGTTCATGCCACCTGGCGTTGAACAGTGGGGCTTTGTTGAAAATCTTGCAGCCTTCATGGCTGGCCAAACCGCAATGACGATTTCATGGCCACCATATGGTCGTTGGGCTGCTGGATACGGTACAGATGACAAGGCATTGAATTGGGTTCCTAAATCGACGGTTGGCGGTAAAGTGGGTTATGCATTGCCACCAGGCGGGCATCCGGAACTTGCTGCAGGCTTTGATCTTTCGATTGCCTCGACCTCAAAGAACAAGGATGCAGCCTATCTCTTCATTCAATGGCTTAACAGTGAAGATATCTCGCTTCAACGCGTGAAGCTTCCAACAACGCTTCGTGACCCGTTCCGCGACTCCCATTATACGGATGCTGGTTATTTGGCGTTGTGGCCAGATGCGAAGGATTACCTGAAGACCCTGAAAGATGCTTCTCTTGCAGGCATATTTGATTTGTCCGTCTTGCAAACCGACAAATATGAAGAAGTCCTTCGTCAGGCTATTGGAAAGCTTTGGGCCGGCGAAGATCCAAAAGTAATCCTTGATGCCGCTGCCGGCGAATGGGATGGAATCACCAAGAAGATCGGCGTTGATAAACAAAAGGCAGTTTATGCTGATTGGGCGTCAAAATCGGGTGCCTATCCTAAATAAAACAACATAACAAGCCATCTGCTCCAACCCTATCAGGTTGGGGCAGATTTTTTGATTTGGATAAGTCTATGACTTCTGCGTCACATGCCGATAATTCCGGTGGTGCTCATCATCCGTCACGGCGGATGCCGGACCATAATTTTAGGTATTGGATTATTGCGCCATCGGTCTTTTTACTTCTTCTGATCGGTTTGTTTCCGCTTATCTATTCGCTTGTCGTAAGTTTCCAGCAAATTACAATGACGGATTATGATACTTCTTTTGCTGGGCTCACAAATTATGCGCAGTTATTTGACGACGCGCGGCTATGGCAATCCATTGCCCATACTCTTATCATAACGATTATTGCCTTACCCATTGAACTGGTATTCGGCTTAGCTATGGCGCATCTGTTTCTTGAAAGAATGCCGGGGCGCCAGATTTTTATTTCGCTCATCGTGCTTCCCACGGTTATCTCTCCTGTTGTTGCAGGGGCTACTTGGCGCCTCTTGTTTGATCAACGCTACGGTCCAATCAATCAAGTCATCGGTTGGTTTGCCGGGCATGACGTCATAATGCTTTGGAACATAACGCCCCATCTCGTTTATCCGGCCATTTTGATTTGTGAAGTTTGGCAGTGGACACCATTCATGTTTCTCATACTGCTCGCTGCTTTGTCGAATGTCGACAAGTCATTGACTGAAGCGGCTGAGCTGGATGGCGCTGGTTTTTGGCGGATCTTTTTTAAGATTGTACTTCCTGCAATTTGGCCTGTTATGGCGATTGCAATTTTGATCCGAGGGGTCGATTTATTTCGGATATTTGATGTGATTTGGGCTTTGACATCAGGAGGCCCAGGGACAATGACAGAAACGATATCCATTTACACTTATGTTCAAGGCTTTCAGCAATTTGAGTCAAGTTATACGGCCGCTATTGCTTTTCTTATTGTAGGGCTGATGTCGGTTGTCGTGATATGGGCTATTCGACGGATGGGACTTGCGAAATGACCAATCTTTCAGTCGCAGCAACGCGTCGCTGGAAACTTGCAGGCCGATATGGTTTAGCCAGTTTATTGCTGGTATTTTTTGTTTTCCCAATTTATTGGCTGTTTATTATTTCTTTGAAGACTCCAGATGAAATTTTTCACTTTCCGCCCATCTGGTATCCGAAGAGTTTGCAATTTGCCAATTATGCTGTTTTGTTCAAAGACGGTGATGCCGTAAGCGTTTTAAATAGTCTTATATTGGCGGGTGTAAGTACCGTTATTGCGATGATTTTTGGTACGATGTGCGCTTACAGTTTGGTGAGGTTTAAAACCGGCGGTGAAGACTTCGCCGTTTGGGTTATCTCACAAAGGCTAATGCCGCCAATTGCCATTATTTTTCCAATTTTTCTTCTTTATGTCTATCTCGGCTGGGTCGACTCTTATGGCGGTTTGATCGTTTTATATACGGCATTTAATTTGCCTTATGTCATTTGGATGATGCGTGGCTACATCGAAGACATCCCTCTTGAACTTGAAGAAAGTGCTTTAGTCGACGGTTGTTCTAGATGGGCGGTGTTGTGGAAAGTTGTCTTTCCGATGGCACGTACAGGTCTTTTCGCAACGGCAGTCTTTACCTTTGTTTTTGCTTGGAATGAATTTATTTTTGCACTTGTGCTGACGCGAACCGAAGTGGTGACTTATACGGTGCAGGTAACCCATTATTTTGGTGGACAATCTAATTTCTGGGCGAAAATAGCCGCAATGTCGGCACTTGGGACGGTTCCTGTATTTATAACGGTATCCTTATTACAGCGGTTTCTTGTTCGTGGCATCTCAATGGGCGCGGTCAAAGGTTAAATATGAGATTGGTTCTAGGAAGGACTTGGTATGTCAGACGTTAGGATCAGCGGGCTTCATAAGACTTTCGGCACTGTTCATGTGCTGAAGGGAATTGACCTCGAAATTCCGGCAGGTGAATTTACGGTTTTGGTTGGCCCTTCAGGGTGTGGAAAATCGACTCTTTTAAGGACAATTGCAGGCCTTGAAGAAGTTGGGCAAGGCGACATTTCGATTTCTGGCGTGAACGTCAATTCGCTTAGACCACGTGACCGCAATATTGCCATGGTCTTTCAAAATTACGCCCTTTATCCCTATCTGAGCGTTTTCGAAAATATTGCCTTTGGATTGCGCGCGCGTAAAATGGAAGATCACGAAGTTAGACTTCGTGTGAACTCGGCGGCGGACATGTTGGGTATTACCGGACTTTTAGATCGTTTCCCTAAGCAATTATCTGGGGGGCAGAGACAAAGGGTTGCTATTGGAAGAGCCATTGTTCGTAAGCCGCAACTTTTTCTGTTTGACGAGCCATTATCGAATCTCGATGCACAATTGCGCGACGAGATGCGCGGTGAAATTAAGAAGCTTCATCAGGATCTCGGGATAACAATGGTTTACGTTACCCATGACCAGATTGAAGCCATGACATTAGCTGACCGGATCGTGCTCATGCGCGAGGGCCGGATTGAGCAAATGGGTTCCCCTCTCAATGTCTATGAACAACCAGCAACACGATTTGTTGCAGGCTTTCTTGGCAGTCCTAAAATCAATTTCATTTCCGGTGAATTGGTCGATGCTGGAGATAGGCAAGCCATGCGGTTGAGCGATGGTGAAATTATTCCATTGCCGAAACGTACTCAGGCATGGGGACAATCCATTGTATTGGGCATTCGACCTCAACATCTCGGGCGTTCGACGGATAGCAAGGTAAAAGCTGGGGAAGTTAAACTTTCTCGCCCTATCGAGATTGTGCAGCCTACTGGATCACGAACCTATGTAACGATCAAGATCGGTGGAACTCAATGCATTGCAGAAACCGAGTCGATGGAGACCGGTCGACCAGGGGAAACTATTGATTTAAGTTTTGATCTTCAACATGCCATATTTTTTGATCCGACCTCTGGTGCTGCAATTATTTGAATTTTAACTCTGGATTTAAAGAGGGAACTGGACATGTCAGCTAAACCTTCACGTGGCATTTGTCTGTTTGGGACTGACGAAAGTGTGGAGCCGCCAAAGCTTCTGACCGCCGGCCCGCTTTCCGCGGAATTTGAAGCTGGTAACCTTCGTTACATTCGCTTTCACGGCATCGAAATGATCCGAGCCCTGTCCTATATTGTAAGGGACAAAAATTGGGGAACCTATAATCCGCGCCTTAGTAATCTTCTCCTCGAGGAAAATGGAGACAAATTTACGGTCAGTTACGATGCAGAAGTGGGGGATCCGGAACAGAGTTTTCGCTATTCCGCGAGGATAGTGGGTAAGTCAGATGGTTCTTTGCGGTTTGAAGGCAAGGGCGCGAGCCTTACGGATTTTGTCACAAATCGAACAGGCTTTGTGGTCTTGCATCCGATTGAGGGTGTCGCAGGGTCACCTGCGACAATAGAGCATGTTGATGGGCGGGTTGTAGACACTCATTTCCCGAGCTTGATTGATCCTGTCCAGCCAATGATCGATTTGCGTGCAATTACGCATGAATTTTCGCCAGGTGCGAGAGTTAGATGTTTAATGGAAGGCGATACGTTTGAAATGGAGGACCAGCGTAACTGGTCTGATGCATCCTATAAAACCTATGTGAGACCTTTGGCTTTGCCGTGGCCTTATGTTCTGGCCAAGGGCGCTGTAATAGAGCAGGCTGTGTCTCTTTCTGTTGCAGGAAGACCATCGACTTCATTGAATAGCGGCAATGATGTTGTAAAGCTCACGATCGGAAGCGAATTAGGAAATATACCGCCTCTTGGTGTTGGTCTAGATGTTGATGATTGCGATGATGCTCGCGCAAATCTTTCGATTTTGAAGCAGCAGAAGCCTCATCATATTATCTGTCATTATGATCCTCGTCGTGGGCATTCATTGCAAAGCCTTAAAAAACAGGTAGAGCTCTCGCATGATCTGGGCGCTGAGCCGTGGTTGGAGGCTATAATTGCCCAGGTTGATGGATGGGAGAATGAAATTATAGCCTTGGGAAAGACAGTTGATCTGCTCGGGCGGCCGTTTCCTGTTGTTATGCTGTCGCCTGCGTCAGATCTTAAATGCACACTACCGGGTTCGGTATGGCCGCCATGTCCGCCTGCAGACGAGCTTTTTAAGAACGCACGGACCGCGTTTGGTGATGTCAAATTGACGGGAGGCATGTTTAGCTATTTCACAGAGCTTAATCGTAAGCGCCCTCCGATGGACGTTATGGATAGGGTGAGCTTTACCACTTCTGCTATGGTCCACGCTGGTGACGACCGGTCCGTTACTGAAACACTTGAGTCATTGCCCCATATTGCACGAAGTGTCCGGGCCATGGTTGAAAACAAGCCATGGTATGTTGGTCCAAGTGCGATTGGCATGCGAGATAACCCTTATGGCGCGAAGGTTGCTGACAATCCGAACGACATTAGGCAGGCTATGAACCGGAATGACCCCCGTCAGCGCGGCTTACTGGGTGCTGCGTTCGATATTGGTTATTTCTCTCACTTTGCCTATGGTGGGGCCGCAGCAGTGGCCCTTGGCGGGCTTGTGGGACCGTTTGGTTCTGTTCATGTCAAGACGCCATGGAAGCAACCTTTTTTTGATGAACATAAGGGCGTATATCCTGTTTATCATGCAAGGCGTGCGCTATCGCAACTTGCTGGTGGTAAGCTTCTTTCGGTCTCAAGCTCGTTACCGCGTGATGTGCAATTGATCGCGGCAAAAACAGACCGTGGTACCGAGCTTCT
>CAIRGA010000142.1 GCA_903877935.1 uncultured Hyphomicrobiales bacterium | reverse complement strand
TGGCCTACAATTCGCGGCCCATTGCCGGAGATGAGAGTGGTATAGCCGACTTCAACACCTGCAACATCCGTAATGGCGTTAAAGGGTCCGGGCGTGCCGGGGAGATTAATCCCAAGTCCGCGAAGGCGCCTTTTTCCAGAAGGGGTGTTGTTCCAATGGATAGCCACATACATCCTAAAGACTAAACGAACAGAATCGCTGGCCGATCATTCCCTGCTTTTTCAGTGAGGTCTAGTGTCCTGGCTTACCGGTGCCGTGCAGGATCAATGCGCAGCTGACTGTTCTCGGATTGAACGACCCGCGCTTTGTCGCACCAAACGCCATCCGTCTTGGTTTCGTGTAAGCCCATCGCTCCATTTAGCCTCTCTTCTGTGTTGGCAGGGACTTCTCAAGGCGCTAGACTTCACTTAGCGATAGAAGAACGATTTTTATTATTTGGGGAAATATTCATGTCCGCCCTCCAGTCCTGCCTAACCATTGCCGATCTGAAGAAGCTTGCAAAGCGCCGGGTTCCGAAGATGTTTTTCGATTATGCGGACTCGGGCAGCTGGACGGAGACGACGTATCGGAACAATGAAAGCGATTTCCATCAGATCATGTTACGCCAGCGCGTCGCGGTGAATATGGAAGGCCGGACGCTCAAGACCGATATGTTAGGTGAGCCTGTCGCAATGCCGGTAGCGCTCGCGCCCACCGGCCTCACGGGTATGCAGAATCCCGACGGTGAAATCAAAGCGGCAAAGGCCGCTGAAAAATTTGGTGTTCCCTTCACGCTTTCAACCATGAGCATTTGCTCGATTGAAGATGTCGCAGAGAACACGACCAAGCCCTTCTGGTTCCAGCTTTACGTGATGCGTGATCGTGGCTTCATCGAGCGGCTTATCGATCGCGCCAAAGCGGCAAAATGCTCGGCACTGGTTTTAACCATGGATCTGCAGATTTTAGGGCAGCGCCATAAGGATATCCGGAACGGCTTGTCGGCTCCGCCGAAATTCACGCCCAAGCATATCTGGCAGATGGCAACCCGCCCGTCTTGGTCGTTAGGCATGCTCGGCACCCATCGCCGTACCTTCCGCAACCTTGTCGGACACGTCGACAACCTCGTTGATCTAAGCTCGCTCTCGGCTTGGACAGGCTCTCAATTTGATCCAACGCTTAGCTGGAACGATATTGGCTGGGTTAAGGATCGGTTCGGGGGCAAGGTCATCGTGAAGGGTGTTTTAGACGCCGATGACGCGCGTTCAGCCGTAGCCAATGGCGCGGATGGCATCATCGTTTCTAATCATGGTGGGCGCCAATTGGATGGTGCGCCATCCTCGATCCGCGTCTTGCCGGAAATTGTAGCCGCTGTTGGTGGAAAGACTGAAATCTATCTCGATGGCGGCATCCGGTCTGGCCAAGATGTGATCAAGGCCTTGGCTCTTGGTGCAAAGTCGACCTTTATCGGCCGCCCCTTCTTATATGGATTGGGAGCAGGCGGAGAGGCGGGCGTCACGCGCGCCTTGGAGATCATCCAAAAGGAAATGGATATCACCATGGCGCTTTGCGGCGAGCGGGATATTAAAAATATCGGTGCGCATACTGTTTATAAAAATGGATTGATGGGAGGAGAATCGCAAGAATATACGGGAGAAAGAACCTATTCGAATTTTGCCCAATATTTGGGGGGAATTGAGGGAAATTTAGACAAGGCGCCTGATAACGCCGCGCCTTTTCCATAAAAAATAGGCCAATAGGCCAATACACCTCCCCAATTGATTAAAATCCGAATGTTAACAAGTCTAAACTT
>CAIRGA010000141.1 GCA_903877935.1 uncultured Hyphomicrobiales bacterium | reverse complement strand
CCATTTGTCGGCGCGGTAACGACACGGCCACCGGCGGCGTTCTCCTCATTGACCGCGATGGCGTAGAGGCTCACCCAATCCATAATTTCATGAGCCGGACGACGATTGGCGCTCTTGCCCGCCTCAAGCTGCTGGTGGATCGACTTAGCGCGGCGCTTTACTTTGAGCCCGCCCGGCAAAATCCCCTCTTGCCGACAGCCGCGATCAATACAGGCAAACATCACCTCGCGGATTTTATCGAGACTAGCGTCAATCTCCGCGTCGGTTTTCGTCACGCGTTCATTGTCGCGTTGTAACGCCGCAAAGCTTTTGCCCTTGCTGTTGCTAAGCGCTAAAAGCTCAACCGCATTGGTGAATTTATAGGGCAGATCAGGCCCACCCGCGCCGCCTGAGGCTTCTTCCTCATCAGTCACCACAAATCCACCGCCGATGGAGTAATAGGCCTTCTCGGTAATCAGACCACCTTCCGCACTAAAGGCCTGAAACTTCATCGCGTTGGAATGCCGCTTCATCAGTTCCTTTTTATTCGGAACCAAATCCTCGTCCAACGTAAACGGCATTGCGCGAACGCCACCGAGTTCAAGCGATCCATTACGCGTGATGGAAGCGATCATATCTTCCACCAAATCAGGACCAACTTCCGCCGGTAAAAAACCAGAAAGGCCAAGAAGTATGGCTGTCTCGGTACCGTGTCCTTTTGCCGTCCAAGCGAGTGAACCAAAGAGTTCCGCCTTGATCCGGCCCACGCGCCCGAGACCTACCGTCTCATTGAGCAAAGCAACAAACCGATGCGCCGCGACCATAGGGCCAACCGTATGCGAGCTTGAAGGGCCAATGCCTATTTTGAAGAGGTCGAAGACGCTGATCATGGGCCGTTTCCCCGCCGATTATGCCTCCTTCGCCCTTGAGGGAGAAGGCTATTTAATTGCCTATCCCCGCCGCCTGCGCCGCCCACCTTCGCCCTCGGCGGGTTCAGCGTGCACCTTTGGTAGCGGTAATGTTACAACCTTAGCCAAATTCGAAAACACATCAACCTTGTTCGGTATCGCCATCGCACTCACGAAATGCGCTTGGAATTTCGGCTCCATTGCAGTTTCGATCTTTTCGATTTTGCCGACAACGCTTTCGATTTCAGCACGCGCGGTTTCATTCAACAAAGCAATACGCGCGCCGGTTCCTGCTGCATTGCCTGCAGAGCCAACTTTCGTCAAATCGCAATCGGGGATAAGGCCCAAAACCATTGCATATTTCACGTCAATGTGGCTGCCGAACGCACCCGCCAGTGTGATGCGATCAACGTGATCAACACCGTAGTGGTCAAGCAATAATTTCACGCCCGCATACAGCGCCGCTTTACCAAGCTGAATAGCCCGCACATCGGCTTGCGTGATGGTGATACGCGGCTCGCCATCGTTCAACACATAGGTAAACGTGCGGCCTTCGTTCACGATGCGCGGTGTGCGAGCCTGCAAATCGCCATCGATCACGCCGTCTTGGGTAATGACACCTGCGAGATACATCTCGGCAATCGCTTCGATAATGCCTGAGCCGCAAATACCGTTGACGCCCGTCTTGGCGGCTTCTTCCCAGAAGCCTTCTTCATTCGACCACAAATCAGAGCCGATAATTTTGAATTTAGGCTCTAAGGTTTCATGATCAATTCTCACGCGCTCAATCGCGCCCGGCGCGGCGCGCTGGCCGGAGGAAAGCTGTGCCCCTTCAAAAGCCGGACCCGTCGGCGAAGAGCATGCCAGCAACCGCTTTTTGTTGCCAAGGACGATTTCGGCATTGGTGCCGACATCAACAACAAGCGTCACTTCATCGTTCAAATGCGGGGCTTCGGAAAGCACGACACCAGCCGTATCCGCACCCACATGGCCTGCGATGCACGGCAACAAATACACGAACGCACCCGGCGCAATCGATAAGCCCACTTCACGCGCTTTCACGTCTTGGCCTCTATCGAGTGTTAGCGCAAAAGGCGCGCCGCCAAGCTCGGTTGGATCAAGACCTAAAAATAAATGATGCATGATCGGATTACCGACCACCGTCATTTCAACAATGCCTTCGCGCGTGATGCCCGCCTCTTTCACGACCTCGCCGACAAGATCATCGAGCGCTGCGCGAACAGCATCGGTCATTTCGACTTCGCCGCCCGGATTCATCATCACGTAGGAAACGCGGCTCATCAAATCTTCGCCGAAGCGAATTTGTGGGTTCATCAAGCCAGCAGAAGCGAGCGTTTCGCCATTATAAAGATCGGAAAGATGCGCGGCGATGGTCGTCGAGCCAACGTCCACCGCAACGCCGTAAGCGGTCTCGACAAGGCCCGGATAAATCGCGACAATATCGTGACCTTTGCGAACGGCCACAGTTACTTTCCACTCGCCCTTGCGCAATGTCTTTTGCAAACCGCGCAGTACGGCCAAATCTGGCATAGCGGCGTCAATGTTCCACTGCGTTTTTAATGCCTCGATAAGGCGTGTGAAGTCAGACGATGGGCTATCAATATCCGGCTCGGCTACTTCCACAAAATACAAACGAACAACAGGCTCAAGCGTAATCGCGCGTGTCTCGGCCTTTTTGCGGACCACTTGGCGATGCACTTGGCTTTCAGGCGGCACGTCAATCACGACATCGCCGCACAGCTTAGCCTGGCAGCCCAAGCGCCGATGCTCGCCTAAAGCACCACGCTTGGACGTGTAGCGTTCTTCAACCGAATTCCATTCGGTGAGATGGTCCGCCGTTGATTGGATGCCGTGCTTAGCAAAATCGCCTTCCGCCACCAGCACTTGGCAACGGCCGCATATGCCGCGACCACCGCACACGCTGTCGACGTCAACCCCGAGCGCGCGAGCGGCTTCAAGCACGCTCGTACCCTCAGCAAAATCGCCGCGCTTACCCGAAGGTGTGAAGACGATACGATGTTGATCGGTCACAGATAATCCTATTCACGGTTGCGGCGGCGTCCTTCACGACCACGACGGTCGGCTGCACCACCTTCTTGGCCTTCTGGCACAGGTTCGCGGTATTTGCGAATCCAAGATGCGCAGTTTGGATCGTGCCCCATCATCACGTCAGCACCCAAAATCGCTTGAATGTCTTCCGCATGCAGCGGGTTCATGATTGCTGATGTCATACCAGCGCCAATCGCCATCGGCATGAACGCAGCAGCCAATCCACGGCGGTTAGGAAGCCCGAACGAAAAATTCGATGCGCCACAGGTGGTGTTGACCTTTAGCTCTTCACGCAGGCGTCGAAGGAGATGCATGAGTTTAGCACCCGCATCGTTTAGCGCACCAACTGGCATCACGAGCGGATCAACAACAACGTCGGAGCGCGGGATGCCATAGTCAGCAGCACGTTCAACGATCTTCTTGGCAATCTTGTAGCGCTCGTCGGGATCTTCCGAAATGCCGGTTTCGTCATTGGAGATTGCCACAACGGCTGCGCCATATTTCTTGACGAGCGGGAGAACAGTTTCGAGGCGATCTTCTTCACCCGTTACCGAGTTGACGAGAGCCTTGCCTTTGTAAACGGCGAGGCCTGCTTCCAAGGCCGCGACAATCGAGCTATCGATCGAAAGCGGAACGTCAACCACCTCCTGCACGCGGCGGATAGCTTCGGCGAGAATAGCAGGCTCGTCGGCCAAGGGAATACCGGCATTGACATCCAGCATTTGCGCACCGGCCTCAACCTGCGCCAAGGCGTCGGCGATCACACGGGTATAGTCACCCGCTGCCATTTCAGCCGCCAGCAATTTGCGGCCTGTTGGATTAATGCGCTCGCCAATCATGACGAAGCGGCGCTCGAAGCCGATAATGACTTCCTTTTTATGCGATGAGAGAACCGTATCGGTCATGGCGTTTTCCCTAGAAAGGCAGAATTTAATCGATGATTGGTCTATTACCGTCAAGCGGGCGTCAGCACTTGTCCCATTGCGACAGAGGACGGCGGCATCTCGCTATCGGCCAAGGTTGCGAAAGCCCGACGGAAAGGTTGCCGCCCCTTCAAAATGCCGGACTCGCTCACAATATGCCCGACGCTTTCCTCCTGCCGATAAGCCATAATGTGCACACCGGCGACGCCCGCTATTTCATGAATTTCTTGAATGAGGTCGATGCAGAGCTTGATGCCCTCGGCCTTTTGGTTTTCAGCCCCTTCCAAGCGCTTGATCACGGCATCCGGAATATGCACACCCGCGACATTCGAGCGCATCCACTTCGCGGTCTTCGCAGAAGGCAATGGGCCAACGCCCACCAAAATATAAGCCTGCTGATCAAGGCCCATATCCCGCACCTTCTGCATAAAGGATTTCAAGAGCGGGACATCATAGCAATATTGCGTCTGGAAATATTGTGCGCCGGCTGCAATCTTTTTAGCCAAGCGCAAAGGCCGCCAATCATAGGGTGGTGCGAATGGATTTTCAGCCGCGCCTAAAAACAACCGCGGTGGATCGGTAATCTTGCGACCGGATAAAAACGCGCGCTCGTCGCGCATCTTTTTCATCGTCGCGAGGAGCGAGGTTGAATCAAGATCAAACACTGGCTTGGCTTCGGGATGATCACCCCCCTGAACGCCGTCACCCGTAAGCGCAAGCACATTGCACACGCCAAGCGCCGCAGCACCCAACACGTTGCCTTGAATGGCGATGCGGTTGTAATCGCGGCAGGAAATTTGCAAAATTGGCGAATAACCAACGCGCGTTAAAAGCGCACAGATGGCAACGCTCGACATATGGCAATTCGCACCCGAACCATCGGTTGCGTTGATGCCGTCTACCCACCCGTCAAAATGCGCCACACGCTCGTACACATCATCAGGATTAGCGCTATCGGGCGGGTTTAATTCAGCGGTGATCGCAAATTCACCACGACGCAACACGCGCTCGAGGCGGCCACGGGATGAGTGTTCCGGTAATTCCGGCAATGGTGCCGCAGGTGTTGGCCCCAAATCATGCGGGTGAACAGCAGACATTTCCATTATTACATCCTCACTCATGCGCGCCACGGGAAACGGCAAGCCATGATGAACGGCCCTTTAAGCGATGATCAATCGCAGGCTGCACGTTCATGATCTTATTGCCGTGTTCCATCGCTTTGCTGCCTTCCCACGCCTTCACCCACACGCACGGCATCTCGGCATAGACTTCGCAATTGCCATTGGCGCGGACGCCGCCGCAAGGACCATTGCGAAGATTTTTCGGGCAGTTCATCGCGCAGGACATGCCGGTCGAGGAGAGAATGCACTGGCCACACATGCGGCAATCAAACAGTGCACCTTTGATGGTGGCTTCAAGGGCAGCAACTGGCGTTTCTAGACGCTCATATCCAATCGCTTTAAAAAGCGGCGCGGCAATATGCAGCATTTTCTCAACCGCAGCATAGATGATCTCCATTCCGCGCGAATGGGCATTGCTCCAAAAGCGCAAGGCGAATTTTTTACCGTCGCGCGGAGCCTTGCCCGCAGGTTCAAAAGCGGCTGGAACGCGTGACATTATTTAGCCTCCTCATAGCCGCCCGCTTTCGCAAGCGCGGCCAAACGTTCATTCGGGTAGTCAGCCTCGATCTTATCCGCCCAAGCTTGCGCTTCAGCTTCTAAATCATCGCCAACGGGAACAGGATCAGCACGACGCCAATCCGCCAAATAGCTATCGGTGTCGCGGGCGCCTGCTTTCATCGCGGCGGCATCGATCGATGTAACGAAGCGCTCCGGCAATTCACGCTTCGCAGCCGTGCGGCCCTGTTTAACAATCACTTGCGCCGGAATATCGCGCCAATAAACAATAGTAAGATTAGCCATAACGATTCAGTTCCTCGCAAATATATCGGTTGGTTGGTGCGTACGACCCTGGCCCGTTACAAAACTTGCAAGTCCACCAAGCCCCGTAAAGCGCATTTCGAAATTTAAGCCTATTCGTTCAGCGGCCTTTCGCGCCTTCTTTTCCAAAGCAGCATCGGGAAGTTGCGCGAGATAAACGACCCGTTTGTAATGGCCGAAATAAGTGCTCAGCAGCTGCGGGTAACTATCAAGCGCAAGGCCCTGAATGATCAACCGATCAAAATGCCGCACGAGATAATCGGTCAAGAAAAACGTCCCGATTTCCTCTTCCATGAGCGCATCAAATTCACCGGGTTGCGAATAAAAGGCGTAACAATGATCGCCCTCGATCCGCTCAACGCCTTCTTCCTTTAAAACCGCATCCAGCATTCCGCCTGTTCCACAATCGCCATAGAGGCAAAGGATGTGGTCGTAGTGACCGCGCGCTTTACGGATTTTTCCCCGCACACCTTCGGGAATTTTTTCAGGCCGGTTGTGCCAGATGGCGGGTAGGCAGGTGATATCGAGATGATCGAGTTTATTAACGCGCTTGGCTTCCAGCAATTCGCGCGCTAGCGCGCCGCAGGCGATGACGAGGGTTTTGGGTTGGCCGCTTGGCAATGAAGCACCCTTGGGTTCGTTTATACTCGATCAAAAACAAGCATTATGTAGGACGATAAACTACCAACCTCATCCTGAGCCACGGCGGAGCCGTGAGTCGAAGGACACTAGCCGGATAAAATCCGTGGTTCGACACGCTGCTTCGCAGCGGCTCACCATGAGGGTATTTACTTATCGCCTAACGCCTCGCTCTGATTAGCACCATTTAAGCCCTAATCGTCCTCTGCGACAAAAGCGACTTCGCCGTCTCAACCGCCACCGCCGCGTCACGGCAATAAGCATCCGCGCCAATAGCCTCTGCAAAGGCTTCATTCAAAGGCGCGCCACCGACAAGCACGAGATAATCGTTGCGCATGCCCTTTTCTTTCAGCGTATCGATCACAACCTTCATATAAGGCATCGTCGTCGTCAAAAGCGCCGACATGCCCAAAATGTCAGGCTTATGTTCTTCAATCGCCTCGAGATATTTCTCGACCGGATTATTAATGCCAAGGTCGATCACCTCAAAGCCAGCGCCTTCCATCATCATGCAGACGAGGTTTTTGCCGATGTCGTGAATGTCGCCCTTGACGGTACCGATCACCATCTTGCCGACCTTCGGTGCGCCGGTCTCTGCCAACAGCGGACGAAGCAGAACCATGCCCGCTTTCATTGCGTTGGCCGACATCAGCACTTCTGGAACGAACAGAATGCCATCGCGGAAATCGACGCCGACGATGCGCATGCCTTCAACGAGCGCCTTCGTCAGAATGTCGTAAGGCGTCCATTTACGGCTAAGAAGAATGTTGACACTGTCAACAATTTCCTCGCCCAGACCATCATAGAGGTCATCATGCATCTGCTCGACGAGTTCGTCGTCGGAAAGCGTGTTCAGATCAAGATCGCCGTCGGACATGCGTAGCCACCCTTCAAAATTCGGTCCATTTAAACCGCTCTACCGGATTAGAACCCTTCCGTCGAGCTATCTGTCGGATTTGGGACGCTCGATGCCCCATTTCCGACAGCTCGACCGAGGCTGTTAGGCCCGGAGTTTTTCATTTTCCGGATCAAACGGTGATTCTGGAATGACCGTTGCCCGGAACGTCTTGCCCAGAATTACCACCTCAAGCTCGGTTCCGATCGCCGAAAATTCAGGTGCCACCATGCCGAGAGCAAGCGATTTGCCCGTCCGCCAGCCAAATCCGCCCGAGGTGCAGCGGCCGACGACTTTATCACCTTGATAAATCGGCTCGGAGCCGCGCGCATCGCAATCCTCGACATCATGCACTTCGAGGGTCACAAAATTGTTTTTGAAACCCTTTTCCTGCCAGGCGACCAGCGCATCACGCCCGATAAAGTCTCCCTTACTCGGGTGAACAAAGCGCTGCAATCCTGATTCGAAGGCGGAATATTCAATCGACATTTCGCGGCCGACAAGGCGATAGGACTTCTCAAGTGCCATCGACATCATCGCCCGGATACCAAATGGACGGATGCCAAACTTCGCACCGGCTTTCATCAAGAGATCGAAGATGTAGTTTTGCATTTCAATCGGGTGATGGAACTCGTAACCTAACTCGCCGACGAAATTGACGCGTAACACGTCACATTGTGCGGCACCGACCGAGATCCGCTGACCGGAAAGCCATGGGAAGGCTTCGTTCGACAAATCGGCATCGGTCAATGTTTGGAGTACTTCGCGCGATTTTGGGCCCGCTAAAACGAGCACGCCATAGGCCGTTGTGATTGGCGTAAACTTCACACTTCCATCGCTTGGTAAAAGCTTTTTGAGTGTATCGTGATCGTGCCGCTCCAAAGCGCCTGCGGAGACGAGGTAAAACACATCCGGTGCGCTTTCATACACCGTGAATTCGGCCCGCACGCCGCCATTCTTTGACAAAAGATGCGTCAAGGCCACACGGCCCTGCTTCTTTGGAATGCGATTGGCTAATACGGAATCAAGCCATGCACGAGCACCGGGACCTGACACGATGCATTTCGCGAACGCCGACATATCTTGCAGTCCGACGCCCGATGTCACCGCTTTGCACTCTTCGCCCACAAACGGGAAATAGTTCGAACGACGGAAACTCCACTTTTCTTTGATCTTGCCGTCATCCGCAGCGGGGGCATGGTTCTCGTTCGTCAACACATCTTCGACGTCGAGTTCAGCCGCTGAAACCTCATAGCCCGCTGGCGCGAACCAATTTGGTCGCTCCCAGCCATAGACGGAGCCGAATACCGCACCGAGCGCTTTCATCCGATCATAGCAAGGGGCGGTCTTTAATGGACGCGCCGCCACACGCTCTTCATCCGGGAAGTGCGGCGTAAATACATTCGCATAGGCCTCTTCGTTCTTCTGGCGAAGATAGCCACGTCCCGCATAGGGGCCAAACCGACGCGGATCGACGCCCATCATGTCGACGGTCGATTCGCCATCGACGATCCACTCAGCAAGCTGCCAACCCGCACCACCTGCTGCCGTTACGCCAAAGCTGTGGCCTTCATTCAGCCAGACATTCGGCAAGTCCCAAGCCGGACCCACAATCGGGTTACCATCGGGCGTGTAGGCAATCGCGCCATTATAGACCTTCTTGACGCCAACCTCACCGAATGCCGGAACGCGCGCAATTGCTGCTTCGATATGGGGCGCGAGACGGTCCAAATCTTCTTGGAACAATTCATATTCCGAGTCTTTCGCCGGACCGTCGACATAGCAGACGGGAGCGCCCTTCTCGTAAGGTCCGAGAATAAAGCCGCCTGCTTCTTCGCGCAGATACCAGGACGAGTCGGCCTCGCGCAGCACGCCCATTTCCGGCAACCCCTTCGCATGGCGTTCCTGCACCAAAGGATGCGGCTCGGTGACAATGTATTGATGCTCGACCGGGATCACCGGAATATCGAGCCCCAACATTTTGCCCGTCTGGCGTGCAAAATTACCCGACGCCGAGACAATATGCTCGCAGGTGATATCGCCCTGATCGGTTTTCACGAGCCATTCGCCAGAGCGCGTGCGCTCGATACCTATCACGGTCGTGTTGCGATAAATTTCCGCGCCACGGTTACGCGCACCCTTGGCAAAGGCCTGCGTCAAGTCGGCAGGCTGGATATACCCATCATCCGGATGCTGAATGGCGCCGAGCAAGCCGTCAGTTTCGCATAACGGCCAGATTTCCTTCACCTGCGCGGGCGTCAAACGATTGACCTTCACGCCGATCGTGTCCGCTACACCGGCATAATACATAAACTCGTCCCAGCGCGTTTTGGTGCGCGCAAGGCGAATATTCGACACTTTCTTGAAACCGACCGATTGTCCGGTCTCGGCCTCAAGGCTGCCATAGAGATTGACCGAATATTTATGCAACTGGCCGACCGAATAGCTCATATTAAAGAGCGGCAAGAGGCCAGCGGCATGCCAGGTGGAGCCGGATGTCAGCTCCTTGCGTTCAATCAGCGCGACGTCCGTCCAGCCTTTTTTAGCCAGATGATAGAGCGTGCCGACGCCAACAACGCCTCCGCCAATAACAACGACTCGTGCGGTTGATTTCATGTCGAGCTGCTCCTGATCGATTAAGACTGCTTCCGGGCCGGCAAAGCCCTTCTTTATTCCATACACCGTCATAGATCACACGACATCTTGCTACCGACATTTCGACGCCGGATGTTCCGCCCGCGTCACCAGACCGGCCGGAGGCAAAAAATCGGATTGGCTCATGTCTCAAATGAATGAGACTCATGGCAGATGACGGTCTTCGGCAAGAAGTGACGAGATTAAAGCAGTCATGCGGAAATTGCAGGCTTAAAAACACACTAGGGCTCGCCAGTGCGTGAGCATGTCGGTCAGGAGAATGGCGATGAACGATACAACTTCGGAAGTACATCATGAGCGTCGCGGCCGCGAAGCCCGCCGTACAGCTCGCGCCACGCGCGGTGGCGCTTCAATTCCTTATATCACCCGTAACAGCCCCCTCGTCGAGTTCCTCTCCGAAGAGGCCATGCAAATCATCGAGCATAATGCCGAAACGCTGCTCGAAGAAATTGGTATCGAGTTCCGCGACTATCCTAACGCGTTGAAATTACTGAAAGATGCTGGCTGCGACATCCAAGGCGAACGGGTCCGCTTTCCGCGCGGCTTGGCTAAAAAACTCATTTCGACGGTTCCTTCCGAATATACCCAACATGCGCGTAATGCTGCCCGTAATGTGCAAATTGGCGGCAAGAATACGGTTTTCGCGCCCGTTTATGGTTCGCCCTTCGTTCATGATCTCGATAAAGGCCGTCGCTACGGAACGATCGAAGATTTCCAGAATTTCGTAAAGCTCGCTTATATGAGCCCGAATATGCACCATTCGGGCGGCACCGTCTGTGAACCGGTCGATTTGCCGGTCAATAAACGCCATTTGGAGATGGTTTACGCGCATATGCGCTACTCCGACAAAGCCTATATGGGCTCGGTCACCCATCCAGACCGTGCAGAAGACACGGTCAATATGTCAAAAATCCTCTTCGGCGAGGAATTTTTGCAAAACAACACCGTCTGCACCTCGCTGATTAACGCCAATTCCCCGATGGTGTGGGACAATACGATGCTTGGCGCAGCAGAAGTATATGCCCGTAACAATCAGGCCTGCATCATCACGCCGTTCATTCTCTCGGGCGCGATGAGCCCAGTGACGATTGCTGGCACTTTGACGCAAGTTTTGGCAGAGGTATGGGCCGGAACCTCCTTCGTTCAGCTGGTCCGCCCTGGCGCTCCCGTTATTTTCGGAACCTTTGTCTCGACACTCTCCATGCAGTCAGGCGCTCCAACCTTCGGAACGCCGGAAGGCTCGCTCGCCATTTTCGGCGCGGCCCAGCTTGCCCGCCGCATGAAAATGCCATTCCGCACGGGCGGCTCGCTCTGCGCCTCCAAGCTTCCCGATGCCCAAGCGGCGTATGAAAGCGCCAATACTTTGATGCCGACGCTGCTCGCCGGAACCAATTTCGTGCTCCATGCCGCGGGCTGGATGGAAGGCGGCCTGGCCTCGTCTTACGAAAAGCTGATCATGGATATGGACCAGCTCGGCGCCATGCATGTGCTGGCCAAGGGCATTGATATGTCGGAAAACGGCCAAGCCATGGAAGCCTTCCGCGAAGTACCTCCCGGCGGTCACTTCTTGGGCTCAGCCCATACGCAGGCCAATTTCGAGACAGCGTTCTACCGCTCGCCGGTTGCTGACAATAATTCCTTCGAACAATGGGATGCGGAGGGCCGCAAGGATCACTCCCAACGCGCCAACGCCATTTGGAAGCGGATGCTCACGGAATATGAGGCTCCCGCAATCGATCCGGGCGTCGACGAGGCACTTCGCGACTATGTGGAACGCAAGAAAGCCTCCATGCCGGATGCCGCCTATTGAGGAAATAGTCTGTTAGCGGCGCATCTCGAACAATTGACGTTTGCTTCAGTTGTCACCTAAAGTCTTTCACCGAGAACACTGAATCGTCTCGACGATTCCGGCTTTTGCCGGTTCTGGCGGTTCAGCAATGAGGTGAAGCGAGGACATGGCGAAGGCGGTTTCTCCAGCCATTACGCAGGCTTTAGGCCAACTCAGGAATGCGGTGACCGCACTTGAGGCGGTTGTTTCGCGCCGCGCACAGGATGATCGCTCGGTGGAAACGCTGAAACGCGAACTTGCTGTCATGCAAGATGACCGCGCCCAAATTGCCCTTGATCTCGACAGTGCCATGGCCAAAGCTGCTCGCCTTGATGCCATTACCGGTGAATTAGGCCGACGCGTTGACCGCGCAACCACTCTCGTCCGTGAAGTCATGGGCGATCTTGGGCAGCGGGAATAGGGGCTGCTATGGGTCAGGTAACCGTCACTGTCGCCGATAAAATCTACCGCATTGCCTGTAATGACGGGCAGGAAGCACACCTCATTCGTTTAGCGGCCGAACTCGACAGTAAAATCAACGAAATGCGGGTTGCTTTTGGCGAGATCGGCGATAGCCGCCTCGTCGTGATGGCCGCGATTACCTTCATGGACGAACGCGAAGAAATCAAAAACAAAGTCGCCTCGCTCGCCGCCGACCTTGCAAGCCTTAAAGATGATCGAATGACAATCGAACAGGCAACCAGCAAAACAGAGGCTGAAATCGCTTCTGCTATTGCAAGCGCTGCGGCGCGAATTGAAGAGATTGCATCGCGCCTTGGTGGATCGGGCGATTAGTTTTAATCGTCACATCCCTTTTGCGCGATCTCGCAACACAAATTTCTGTATTTTACCCGTCGATGTTTTAGGCAAATCCTCAAACACAATTGTGCGGGGAATCTTATAGCCCGCAAGATGTTCGCGGCACCAAGCAATCAATTCGTCCGACGTTGCTAATTTTCCAGGCTTTAACTCGACGAAAGCGCAAGGTGTTTCACCCCATTTATCATCGGGACGCGCAACGACGGCGGCGGCTTGAACGGACGGATGTTTGAACAACGCATCTTCCACTTCAATCGAGGAAATATTTTCGCCACCTGAAATGATGATGTCTTTTGAACGGTCCTTCAATTGAATGTAGCCATCCGGATGGCGGACGCCTAAATCGCCAGAGTGAAACCAACCACCGGCAAACGCATCATCGGTTGCCTTTTTGTTTTTAAGATATCCCTTCATCACCACGTTTCCGGCGAACATGGCCTCGCCCATCGTCTCGCCATCTTTTGGCACCGGCTTCATGGTTTCAGGGTCAATGATATCGAGGTCTTCAAGCGCGGTATAACGCACGCCTTGACGCGATTTTTTAGCGGCTTGCGCAACAGGTTCAAGTGCATCCCAATCCGACTGCCAATCATTGACCACAGCGGGTCCATAGGTTTCCGTTAATCCATAAAGATGCGTCACGTTAAATCCCGCAACCTTCATCGCGCCAAGAACGGCAGCGGGTGGCGGAGCGGCTGCGGTAAAAAATTCAACCACGTGCGGCAGCGGCTTCTTCTCGTCATCGGGCGCGTTGAGCAAGGTCGACATCACAATAGGCGCACCACACAAATGGGTAACCTTATGCTCGGCTATCGCATCGTACATCAGCTTAGCGCGAACTTGCCGCAAGCAAACATGCGTGCCCGCCGCCACCGAAATTGACCAAGGAAAGCACCAACCATTGCAATGAAACATCGGCAGCGTCCAAAGATAGACCGGATGCTTCGCCATATTGCAGGTCAACACATTGCCTTGCGCTAACAAATAGGCACCGCGATGGTGGTAGACAACACCTTTAGGATTACCCGTGGTACCGGACGTGTAATTCAGCGATATAGCATCCCATTCATCATGGGGTGCCGAACGCGCATAATCGTCGCTGCCTTCCTTCAAGAAGTCTTCGTATTCAAGCGAACCGATCTGTTCTCCGCCGCCGGTAAATTCCGGATCATCATAATCAACAACAAGCGGCTTGGCTTCACACTGTGCCAAGGCCTCTTTCATCACCTTCGAGAACTCGCGGTCAACAATCACGATCTTGGCTTCACCATGATCGAGCGAGAAGGCAAGGATCGCCGAATCAAGGCGAGTGTTCAGCGTATTAAGTACCGCACCTGTCATCGGCACGCCATAATGGCATTCGAGCATTGCGGGCGTATTCGCGAGCAAGACGGCGACCGTATCGCCCCGGCCAATACCCCGCTTAACGAGCGCTGAAGCTAATTTTTTAGAGCGTGAATGAAAATCACGATAAGTGCGCCGAAGCGAACCATGAATAATGGCAATATGATCGGGAAATACGTCCGCCGTGCGTTCTAGAAAAGCAGTAGGCGTTAAAGGCCGGTAATTGGCCGGGTTTTTATCCAGATCACGGTCATAAATCGAAGATACCATTGTTCATTCTCCCGAGATTGCCCTATTCGTAGCGGGCTATCGGTTGACTTTCAATTGTTTTGGAAGCCCGCCTTTGGGAGAATAGCTGGAGGACGGCTATACATCCTTCATCAAGCGCAGCGCATCATAAATCGCGGCGTGGATATTGCGCGAGGCGACCGCGTCGCCAATCCGATAAAGCTTGAAAGCACCCTCAGGATGACGCGTCACATTTTGCGCGCGTCCTGCCGCCAATGCGCGATAATCTACTTCGCCACCGTTCCGAGATAAAGCTTTAAGAGCATAATAAAGCTCTTCATTGGCCACCGTGCCATGCTCAACAATGATTTGATCAACCCGCCGTTCGACGCGCGACCGGTCATAATCATTTAGCAAGGTTGCAACAAGCTGATTGCCTTCGCGCCTCACAGCTTCAAGGCGAAGGTTTAAAGTGATCGCCGCATTCGCCTTGTGAATGGCTCTAAAATAGACCGGATAATTCGTCCCCCCCACTTCCGGTGCCAAAGTGCGTTCCGGGGTTACGATCTCAAATTTAGAACCGGCTCCGGCCAAAAACTCAGCAGCTGTGAAACCAGGATGGCCGCCATTGTCATCATACAGCAGCACATTCTCACCCGGCTTTGCGGCGCCCGATAAAAGATCCCAAGTTGTTGTAACGAGATCCTCTCCGGTGGTCAGAAAAGTAGTGTTCGGTAAGCCACCTGTGGCGATAATCGCAACATCAGGATTTAGCGCCTTCACATCCTCCGCTTCAGCATAGGTATTGAAACGGAACGCCACGCCCTGCCGTTCGCATTCTGCCATCCGCCAATCGATAATGCCCATAATTTCACGGCGCCGCTTGAGTCCTGCCGTGATCAAGACCTGTCCGCCCGCTTTATCCGAAGCTTCAAACACGGTGACGCGATGTCCGCGAGCCGAAGCAACGCGCGCAGCTTCCAACCCCGCTGGTCCTGCACCGACGATGACAATATGTTTCTGAGGCCCATCACCCTTCGCAATGACATGCGGCATCGTCGCTTCACGACCTGTTGCCGCATTATGGATGCAAAGCGCCTCACCCCCGAAATAAATCCGGTCGATGCAATAGCCCATACCTACGCAGGGGCGTATTTCATGCTCTCGACCTTCGATGACCTTTTTCGCAATATGCGGATCGGCAATATGCGCCCGCGTCATGCCCACCATATCGAGCTTGCCGGTAGCAACTGCATGACGCGCGGTTGCAACATCTTGAATACGTGCCGCGTGAAAGACAGGAAATTTGGTTATTTCTCTCACCTCACCCGCAAAATCGAGGCTTGGCGCGGAAGCTGCACCCATACCGGGGATGACATGCGAGAGCGCTTCATCTGTATCAATATGACCTTTAATGATGTTCAGAAAATCGAGATATCCGGTGCCGAGAAGGTGCTTGGTAATGGCGATGCCATCTTCGCGCGTCAATCCAAGCTCCCAATCTTCATCACACACCAAGCGTGAGCCGAGAATAAAATCAGGCCCCACGCGTTTTCTTACGGCCGCTAAAACATCACGCGCAAACCGCGTACGATTCTCTAGCGTCCCGCCATACTCATCATCGCGTTTATTGGTGGCCGGCGACCAGAACTGGTCAACAAGATGGCCATACATTTCAAATTCGATACCATCCATCCCGCCCGCTTTGCAGCGCTCGGCCGCATCCGCATAATCGCGAATAATGCGTTCAATATCCCAATCCTCGATCACTTTGGGAAAGGCACGATGGGCTTGCTCACGCACGGCGGATGGCGCCAAGACAGGCAGCCATTCTTTTTTGTTCCAACCGGTACGACGACCTAAATGCGTGATTTGAATCATCACCGCCGCGCCATGCGCGTGCACGCCATCCGTCAATTCTTTTAGATAAGGAACAACCTCGTCACGAAACAGCTCGATATTGCCAAAGGCTTGCGGACTGTCTTGTGATACAACCGATGAGCCACCGATCATCGTCAAGGCAATGCCGCCTTTCGCCTTCTCCTCATGGTAGAGCCGATAGCGCTCTTGCGGCAGACCATTCTCGGTATAAGCGGGCTCATGCGCCGTCGACATGAAACGGTTTTTAAGCGTGAGATGTTTGAGACGAAATGGCTGGAGGAGCGGATCAGAAGATGAAGCTGAACTCAACATTGTAACCTCAATACCACGCATCAGGCACGGCGGCCTTTTTAGCGTCAATCACCGCCCGCAATTCCTCGTCTTTGGCTTCATCAAGCGCTGGCGGCACATAATCGGCGAGAACGCGTTTCCACTTCCGATTGGCCCTAACCTGAATATCCAGCGATCCTTCATCCTGCCATTGCTCGAAAGAATTATTATCCGACGTCTCAAAATCATAAAACGCTGTTTCATAATTTTTCATGGTATGGGCTGAACCCAAGAAATGCTTACCGGGCTCTACTTCAAGAAATGCGTCATGGGCCAGAGCGTTCGCGTCCGTTGGCAAGCCGCCACCAATCACGTGAAAGGCACCGCATTGCTCAGTGTCCATGATAAATTTTTCATAAGACATCGATAAGGCACCTTCCGCCCAGCCAGCAGCATGAAGAATGAAATTTGCACCGCAAAGAAAAGCGGGCCACATCGAGTTTGCACTTTCATAGGCGGCCTGTGCATCCGGAATTTTTGAAGCACAGAGATTGCCGCCACACCGCAGGGGAACGCCCAACCGACGTGCCAATTGACCGATCGCAAAATAGCCTAATGCGGGCTCCGGCGTACCAAAAGTGGGCGCCCAGGTTTTCAACGACATAGACGATAAGAAATTACCCAAGATCGCTGGCGCGCCTGGGCGTTCCAATTGGGTGAGCGCCACACACACCATCGCCTCTGCAAAACATTGCGCCAGTGCGCCTGCTGTCGTAACCGGTCCCATGGCTCCGCTTAAAATAAAGGGAACACAAACGGCCGCTTGATTGGCCGCAGCGTAGGTTCGGATAACGCGGCTCGCTTCGCCATCAAGGACGAGAGGCGAATTCACATTCACATTGCCTAAGATCACGCAGTGTTGGTCAACATAGTCTGCACCAAACAACACGCGGCATAACTCAATCGATTCAGCTGCGCGCGGCGCCGTTGTAACAGACCCCATAAAGGCTTTGTCAGAATATTTGATGTGCGAATAGACCATCTCAAGATGGCGCTTGTTCACCGGCAAATCGACTGGTTCGCATACTGTTCCGCCCGAGTGATGCAGATAGGGCGTTGAATAAGCGAGCTTGATAAAGTTCTGAAAGTCTTCAATCGTCCCATACCGTCGGCCTTTATCGATATCGGTCACAAAGGGCGAACCATAGGCTGGTGAAAATACGGTATTATTACCGCCGATTATCACGTTACGCGCTGGGTTACGGGCATATTGGGTGAATTCGCGCGGCGTTGTCGCTTGGATGATCGAGCGCACGAGTCCTCGTGGAAAAATGATCCGCTGACCTTTGATATCCGCTCCCGCCGTTTTGAAAAGCGCTAGCGCCTCGTCATCACCTCGGATCTCGAAGCCTACTTCCTCCAATATTCGGTCGGCTTCATTCTCAAGAGCAACAAGCCCCGCCTCGGACATCATCTCATAGGGCGGAATGATACGCGTAATATAGGCGGGCGCATGAGGGCCAGAACGACTACGCTGTTTTGCATCACGACCGCCAGAACGCGCCCGTTTTGCTACCGTTGCTTCCTCAATTCCCATCCCTGCTTCCCCCATCTGCGTTAGGCTTTTCGCAAGTTAATCGCAGATGGGCGCATAATGCAAAGGGCGGGTTTCCGCCTCGATGTCGATCACCGACCCGAAGATGTGGACAATGCGGCAGAACGGAAATGCATCAGAGTAAAGGTGCCAACCACACCCGCTAGAACAAGCCCCTGGATCATCAATGCCTCCCAAGTTGGGTTGAGGCCAATGGCCTCCCACCAGGAAGGGAGACTATCAATATCGGTATCCGGCACCAGGTGGTGCTCCTGTAGCTCCATCAAGCCACTGCCAATAAATTTGAGGGCCATAACCAATAGTAAAGCCGATGTGGAGATAAATAACGGGCGAAGCGGCAAACGAACGGATACGACCTGCATGATCATAAACAAGCCAATCATAACGGCTAAAGCGGCTGCTAGACCAAGAAAAAGGGAGATCGACCATCCCTCCGTGATCGCCAGCGTATGCACAAATAGGATCGACTCGGCACCTTCTCGTAAGACCGAAAGGCCCGACAAAAGCGCAATCGCCAAAATTTGATTGTTGGCTTTTAGCGCCTGTTCAGCATGTGTTTTGAGATAAGCCTGCCAAGCGCGCGGATCTTGGCGTACGAACAGCCAGCCACTGACATAGATCATCAATGCAGCCGCTAGGAGAAAGATGATACCTTCAACAAGCGGATTTTGATGACCTTCGAAAAATAATTCGACCAAGACGGCAACGGCAATACTCGCGGCAATGCCCGCTCCAGCGCCAAAATAGAGCGCCCAAAGTTTAGTTTCCGCCCCGGATTTGCGTATAAAAGCGACAAGTGCCGCGAGCACGAGAACAACTTCCAATCCCTCGCGCAGAATGATCGACGCCGACTGAGCGAAAACGCTCCAATTTGCCCAAATAAGCATATTCAATTCCTTCTCGCATGACGCCGTTCAAGGCGGCGCTGCCAAGAAGTTAGATACCATTTAATTTTCTAATCTAAAAGAAAAAAGTGTTATTTATCAGTAGTTTAGATTTTTTCTAATCTAGCAAATTCTATTTTATTCTTCTTAACGTTGGCGGCTTTGCCAATCGGGGGCGATGTAATAGGGCGCGTTCGAAGCAGGTAACGGGTCACGCCCTAAGATCATATCCGAGGCTTTTTCGCCGATCATGATAGCCGGACCATTGAGATTACCCGTCGTAACCTGCGGCATAATCGATGTATCGACAACCCTTAACCCATCAACACCGATAACCCGTGTCTCGGGATCAACCACAGCCATCGGGTCGCCGGCGTCACCCATCTTACACGTACCGCAAGGGTGATAAGCGCTCTCGGCTTTTTGTCGAACAAAGGCATCAATTGCATCATCGGAGACGATATTTTTCCCCGGCTGCAATTCCTCACCGCGATAGGCATCAAATGCCTTCTGGGCGAAAATTTCGCGCGTTAATCGAACACATGCGCGCATTTCGATCCGGTCATCCTCATGGCTCATATAATTAAAGAGCACTTTGGGCTTATCGAGAGGATCAGCAGAGGCTAAACGCACCCACCCCCGGCTCTTCGATCGCATCGGGCCGACATGCGCTTGGAATCCATGCGCCTCTGCTTTCACACTACCATCATAGGCAATGGCCGCTGGTAGGAAATGATATTGAATATCCGCATAAGGCACACCGGGGCGGGAGCGGATAAAGCCGCAACTTTCAAAATGATTGGTCGCACCCAGACCATTTTTAAACAGAAACCATTGAATCCCGATCATCGCTTTCGCAATCGGGTTCATCTGCGAGAATAAAGTAATCGGTTGTGTGCAAGCCTGCTGGAAATAAAATTCCAAATGATCCTGTAAATTCTCTCCAACGCCTGGCAAATGGTGCAAGGGTTCAATGCCATGGGCTTTCAGTTCGTCGGCAGGGCCAATTCCTGACAGTTTTAATAGCTGGGGCGAATTGATTGGTCCGCCGGCCAAAATAACCTCGCACCGAGCCCGAACAACAACCTCATTACCGCCTTTAACATAGCGCACGGCGACGGCCCGTTTGCCCTCAAAATCAAGCTTCGTCACACGAACGCCGGTGCGAACGGCCAGGTTTTTCCGCCCCATAGCAGGCTTCAAATAGGCACTCGCCGCGCTCCATCTTTTTCCCTTATGGATGGTGCGGTCCATCCGGCCGAAGCCTTCTTGGCGGAACCCATTAACATCTTCGGTAGCCGCATAACCCGCTTCGGTCGCGGCTTGAACGAACGTCGAATAGAGCGGGTTTTTAAGCGGACCGTAGCTGGTGTGCAACGGTCCATCCTGACCACGCCAGGCATCACCGCCTTCGGCACGGGTCTCCGCTTTCCGGAAATAGGGCAGGACATTGCGATAGCCCCATCCTTTTGCGCCTTGGGCCTCCCAGCCCTCATAATCCATGGCATTTCCACGAATATAAACCATACCATTGATCGAGGATCCGCCGCCAATCACCTTGCCGCGCGGCAAATCCATACGGCGGCCGTCCATATGAGGCTCAGGCTCCGTGTGATAACCCCAATTATATTTATCCAATCCCATCGGGATGGAGAGCGCGGTTGGCATTTGGATAAAAACCGAGCTGTCGCCACCGCCCGCCTCGAGCACCAATACGCTATATTTGCCATCTTCCGACAGGCGATTGGCTAAAACACACCCAGCAGAGCCCGCCCCGACAATCACATAATCAAAGCCATCAACGGCCATTGCAGCGGATCTCCAACGCAATAATTCCCAATCAGTCGAGAAAGCCATCGCACCATCTAAACGCCATGCCAAAACCCGACACGATTTTAGTCTTATGCGTCGGCTTCAACAAAGTGAGTGACAAAACCCTGTTGAGACTGTTTGATAGCGTTAAGAAAAGTCAAATTGGCCTCGGTGATTTGCTTTTCAGTCGCCAGCGGAGGAGCGGGACCTACCCGCCCGCCGATAAAAAATGATGACAGTTGGGAGAAGTTTATGAAAATAATTTTGAAATCTGCCCTTTCGGTAGCAGCCATTGTAGCGCTCAGCTCGGGCCTTGCCATGGCCAAAGACGCCGGCTCATGCAAGACCGTCCGTTTCTCGGATGTGGGCTGGACCGACATTACAGCAACAACGGCTGCGACCTCGGAAGTTCTAAAGGGCTTGGGCTATACCCCGAAGACCGAAGTGCTCTCGGTGCCTGTCACCTTTACCTCAATGAAAAACAAAAAGATCGACGTTTTCTTAGGCAATTGGATGCCGACGATGGAAGCAGATCGTAAGCCATATCTCGACAAGAAGCAGATCGAAGTTGTTGGCGTTAACCTCGAAGGTGCAAAATACACGCTGGCTGTGCCAGATTACACCTATAATGCTGGCCTCAAAACCTTCGCCGATATCGCCAAATTCAAAGACAAGCTTCAAGGCAAGCTTTATGGTATCGAGCCTGGCAATGACGGTAACCGTCTGAT
>CAIRGA010000140.1 GCA_903877935.1 uncultured Hyphomicrobiales bacterium | reverse complement strand
CCCGTAGCTCAGCTGGATAGAGCGTTGCCCTCCGAAGGCAAAGGTCACACGTTCGAATCGTGTCGGGCGCGCCATTCACGTACAAAACCACGAACATTTTTGTCGCCGGTATTTTGCCCAGCGGTGACGGGCGCAAGCGTGGAATGATTCCCGATCATGCTGATTTTATAGTCATCGACGCGGATTTCCGAGATGATGGCTCAGAAATATGCCTTCTTTGCCTGAACGTCCCCATCGTCGATTTTGTCGCGCATGAGGTTGGTGAATGCCGTGACGCGCTCCGGTTTAATGGCGGTGCGCTATGAAATTGTTCTGCGATCCTATCAAGGTTGGCTCGAACCAGCTCACGCTAGGCGATTAGCACCTTGAATCGATCACCTGCCGGCCCCCGAAATAATCATATTAAATCGCCAAATCACTGGTCGATAACAAGAAGGCTAGATACTTCCCCTTCTCCGCGGAAAGTATCTCGTCATTTCGGCAGCTTTGCCAAAAAACGCGAGAATTCGGCATCGGCTATAGGCACCAGATGTTGTGCTTCCGGATAAGCGCCCGACGACACATCGGCTGCGAACTCTTTAAACGCCGCAATCCGTTCTTGTTGCAATCTTTCATATTCAGCGCGAAAATTACGATAGGTTTTAGCATGGCGCGGCTTGTGACCACGGGTGTAGCCAAGGACGTCTTCGGCAAACAAATATTGTGCATCGCCGCCCGGTCCGGCTCCCATCGACAACATGAGGAGCGACGTCCGCTTTGAAATTTCTGCGGCGACCCTGTCGGGGACAACTTCCAATTCCGCACCGATCGCACCGGCCTCTTCTAATTGTTTGACGTGTTCGTAAATCGCTAAAGCGCTGGCAGCGGTTTTACCGACGGCTTTGAAGCCGCCGGTCCACGTTGCTTTGGACGGTATGAGTCCAACATGACTAATGACGGGTATGCCCTCTGCTGCAAGCTGCCTGATGGTACTTAAACTCGCCGCACAATAGACGGCGTCACCACCTATTTTCATCGCGCGATGCGCCGCCCGCAAATAATCTTCATATGTGCATAATTCGCCATAGAGCAGGCCGACTTGGACGAAGCAGTGGCCCGCGGCCTCGCGCATCTCGGGTGTCCAGAGTGGATCGATAATGGAGAGAATGTCGATCCCTGCTATCGCCGCGGCGGCCGCTTCTTCCGGCGTGTCGACAAATAGCATGGTCAATTGTCGTTTGCCTTTTAAGTCTCTTAAATCTGCGACCGTTAAGCGGTTATGGATCATTTTGTCCTCTTTAGCTGGAGGGGTACGAGAAAAATTTCAGCTATGCGGGCGTCATAAGTGCGGCTCGTTTTTCGATGAGGCCTGACCTATAATTCCCCGGCTTCAAGAAATTCCGCACCCGTCTTAGCACCCGTAATATAGGAAACGACATCTTCCCCGCTTGTCTCTTCCTTACGAAGATTGGCAACAATTCGACCGCGACGGAGGACGACAATACGATCCACCAGATCGAACACTTGCCGCATATTATGCGAAATCAGAATCAGAGGCTCACCATTGGCTTTAAGGGTACGAATGATATTTTCAACCTGTAGGGTCTCTTGAACACCGAGTGCGGCCGTCGGCTCGTCCATAATAATAAGCTTCGAGGCAAAAGTTGCTGTGCGCGCAATCGCTACGCATTGCCTTTGCCCACCCGACATATTGCGGATCATGTTGCTGATGTCTGGAATCTTAACGGCGGTTCGCTTTAAAGCGGCTTCTGTTGCTGCTTTCATACCTTTGAAATCGAGGATAGAAAACGGACCAAGATTTAAAAGGATTTTTTCACGTCCCAAAAACAAGTTGGAAGGTACATCCAGATCATCGGCGAGTGCTAGGTTTTGGAAGACGGTTTCAATGCCAGCCTCACGGGCATCAATCGGGCTACGAAACGACTTCTCGACGCCATGAAAAATAATTTTTCCGCGTGTCGGTTGTTCGACGCCCGTTAGCTGGCGCACGAAGGTCGATTTGCCCGCGCCATTATCACCCATAATCGCTACATGTTCGCCCTGGCGCAGCTCGAAATTCACGCTTTCAAGCGCATGGACGCCGCCATAATATTTGGTGAGGCCTTCAATTTTGAGAATTGTATCACTCATGGCTCAACCTCTCAGGCTACCGCTACGTTGACGCCACTGATCGAGCACGACGGCTCCAACGATGATCACACCCTTCACCATTTCTTGGTAATAGGCATCAAGGCGCATGAAGGTGAAGCCGGAGAT
>CAIRGA010000139.1 GCA_903877935.1 uncultured Hyphomicrobiales bacterium | reverse complement strand
CTGCTGCAACCGCTTTTTGAAGGCCTCGTTCTTCTGGCCGCTGTTAGCCTTGGCGCCCTGAGCATCCTCCGCGTTAAGAACCAGCTGGAGTTGTTCCGGTGATTGATATGATCAAAAAATTCTCCTTTTCACGCCTATCGCGCGATGATAAGCCGATTGCGATCGCGGCAACCTTTATTATCGTTATCTTGATCGCGGGAACAGTCTATACGTTAGATCGCTTTGGTTCGGCGCCGTTGTTCTCGCCCACTTATCTTGTTCAGCAGCTCCAGATTGGTTCGTTCTTGGGTATCGTTGCCGCCGGCATGATGCTGGTGATTTTGATTTCGCAGATCGATCTATCGGTGCCATGGACATTGGCTGCCGGCGCGATGACGGCAACGGCGGTTGGTGGCGAATGGGCCTTGCCTGCTGCCCTTGTTGTTGGCCTGTTGGTCGGCACCGTAAACGGGCTGGGCGTGGCCTATTTACGCATTCCGTCGATGATCTTTACGCTTGGCGTGAATGCCGTGATGCGCGGCTTGATGGTGGCCCAGACGGGCGGCTTTGCGCCGCAGACAAAGGCAACCGATCTAATGCGCTATATAGCTGCAGAGCGGACCCTTGGCATTCCCCATGCGATTATCGTGTGGTTAGCGGTTTCTATCCTGCTCGTTATCATGCTCCGCCGCACGTCATTCGGCCGATCCATCTATGCCATCGGCAACAAAGAAGCGGCGGCCTATCTCTCGGGCGTGCCGACAAAGCGCGTTACAATCATTGCTTTTATTTTATGCTCGGTCTTAGCGAGCTTGGCGGGCGTGTTGTTGGCAGGATACTCAACCAAGGCTTATCAAGGCATGGGTGATGCTTATGTATTGCCCGCGATTGCAGCGGTTGTGATTGGCGGGACCAATATTCTTGGTGGTCGCGGTCGATATTTGGGTACAGTCGTTGGCGTCATTCTGATCGTGCTTTTGAACAGCGTCCTTTCCATCATGGAAATGCCGGAAGCCGGACGTCAGATCATTTATGGTTTGGTTATTATCTCAATGCTCCTCGTCTATGGGCGTGGAGAGAAGGCAACGTCCTGACATGGCCGATAAACGGTCGCTCATAAGCGACTGGACGCTATAAAAAGCCAGCGGGACCAGTTTGAAGGGGAGGATACCGTGATGGCTTTATTGATTACCAATGTAATGGTTTGGGATGCGATTAATGATGCTTCCTATCCCGGAGAAGTGCTGATTGAGGGCAACCGGATAAGCGATGTAGCCTGCGCACCAGGTCAGATTTCTCGGGATCGGGTTAAAGAGACGATTGATGGCCAGGGTCAATTTTTGATGCCGGGGATGGTTGAAGGCCATTGCCACCTCTCTTTCGTCAACCCATCACGCAATCAAGATCTTGGTGAAATTCCACCCGAAGAACATCTGCTGCAAACCTGTCGTGCCGCAACGTTTCTTCTCGATCATGGCTTTACGAGTGCTTATTCGGCAGCCTCCGCCAAGCTTCGACTCGATGTTGTTGTGAGAGCGGAAATTGAGAACGGTTATCTAGCAGGTCCACGCTATAAAGCGGCTGGTCCCGAGATTACAACGACGGGCGGCTTAGGCGATGAGCGAAAGGCACACATGCATGCCGAGAGTTTCGGAATGATTGCTGATGGCGTCGATG
>CAIRGA010000138.1 GCA_903877935.1 uncultured Hyphomicrobiales bacterium | reverse complement strand
CTGTTTCTTTGAGGGCGACATGGGCGCGTACAATGCCGGCAAGCGAATTGTGATCCGCAATTCCGATACCGGAAAGGCCTAGCCTAGCGGCCTCGGCGACAAGCTCTTCAGGGTGCGAAGCACCTTTTAGAAAAGAGAAATTTGTCGTGACCGCTAATTCTGCATAGGCTGGCGCCGTCAACCGAATAGCCCATGCATGAACCATTTAGGATGTTCGCATTCACGGCCAAAAATCCCTTCGCGGAAAATCCAAAAACGGGTTCCATATTCGTTTTCAATGCGGAAATAATCACGGGTGAGCGAGGGTCCTTGCCCGTTAAGACGCCACCATTCAGGCGCGATGCGCTCCGGACCTTCCGCTTTGATTACCACATGAAAGACACGCCGCCAGCGGAAGCGGATTGGCGCGCCATCAGGAACTTCCGCAATAACATCAATAGGTTCGGGAGGCTCCAACATGCGGATGGGTCGTAGAGGTGAAAAGTCCTGTTCGCGCCAGACATCCCAATCCGCGGCGAGAGCCGTATTGCCATTTTGGGCAGGCAGGAAACGGGCGGCGCGGTCAGGCCAATGTGTATCTTCGGATTGTAATTGCAGCACGCGAGCGGGAGTGAGCCTGACGCCAAGATGCTCGATCAGGGAGGCAAAATCTTCGGCTAGGTCATTTTGGCCTGCAAAATCCGGCTCATGGATCGAAATAACCTCCGTAATTGCAGCAGAAAGGCGGATTACGTCAAATCCGAAGCCGGGATCGAGCGGGTCGGCGAGTGCATCGAGGCGCTCTCGGAAGAGGCGCATAATGGCTTTGGGATCCCGCAAAGGCCTTGCCGTCTCAATCTCAAGACGCCGCATGATGCCATCGGTCCGGAAGAAGCCGAGCTCAAGACGGCGGGCTCCTTCGCCTTGCTTTTCCATGAGACGGGCGAGATCGGCGGCGAGCGTTAGGATGGTGCGGTGGATATCGTCTTCATGGCCGATGGGTTCGGCAAAACGCCGTTCTGCGACATAGGCGGCGATCGGACGGCGGGGAGAAATCGTTGATTGGACAAGACCTTGCACCTGATCTAGGCGGTCCATAAAGTCGTTGCCAAAGCGGGCGACGAAGGGCGCGCGGGCTTGTCCGGCAATCTGGTTGATACGCTTAAACCCGAGCTTGGCAAGAGCTTTGAGGAGCTTGTTGTCGATGCCGAGGGCGGCCAAGGGGAGGGGCAGCGCGGCCGCTGCTTCCCCGCCGGGCGCGATGATGCCCCCTTGCCCGAAAAGGGCTATAGCGCGGGCGGATTCGGCGGTGCCGGAAATCGCTCCTCGTACCGAAAGTCCTTGTAAAGACAGACGATTAAGGCAGTCAGCCAAAAGCTTTTCCTCACCGCCCAAAAGATGGGCGGCACCCGTAATGTCGAGGGCTAAGCCATCAGGTGCGACAAGGCCAACACAGGGAGTGTAGCGCTCGCACCAATCGGCGATGCGCTCTAAAAAAGCCTGATCAGCCATAGGGTTATGCTCGACAACAGTGAAGGCCGGATGGCGTGCGCGGGCGGTGGCAAGCGTCATGCCGACGCCAAGCCCTGCGGTGTTGGCGGCTTCATCAAGGGCTGCGATAACGAGGGCGCCTTTGACCTTCTCGGTTAGAACGAGGGGAAGGTCAGCTGGTGCGCCGGAGGGCTGGCGCAGACGGCGTCTCTGTAGCCGGTCGGTCGCAAGCCGAGGAAAGATTAAGGCTAGAATTCGCCTGTCGGAACAAACACTTGTCATGACTCCACTCCATCATCCATTCGCCGCCGGGGCCTCCTGCTCCGGCCTGCCGATTGAGAACAAGACGGCCTAAAAAGGCCGGTAATCCCAACTCAAAATCCGTTTCTGACCGACTGGGTAAGGCCGAAATATCCCATCTGGTTCGGGCCGAACCTAAGGGGGAATGCCCCCCACTTCGGAGCGTGATCAGGGTCACTCCGCTCTCCTCAGCCGCCAGAGAAAACCTTCTTGTGGCGGTTAGATCGAGTTGCTTCGGGTCGCCCCAGGGCTCTAGCAAAACGACGTTAAGCGATTGGCAACGCAGGGATTCTTCCGCCGCTCTTAAGGCTTCTTTGGCGTTTGGAACTTGCACCAATAAGAGTTTGGCGGGGTTAAGCCCGTAGCTCGCCAGCCCCGGACCATAGGGCTCGCCGAGTTCTTGGCCTGCCGCATCCTGCCTGATCCAGACCCAAGGCGTGTTGCGCGGGCTTAAAAGACCCACAAGACCCAGCGCAAAGCCTGAGGCGGCGGAGAGATCACGCGGTGTCAACGCCATGATTTCATGCGTGGCACCCTGCAGGAGACCGCCGCCAAGGATTTGATCTATTTCAGGAATTCCGATGGAGGTCCGATCCCGCTCGATCCCGCCAAAGCGCCGCGCACCATCCCGACTGATCCCTTTGATCGTCTCTTTCAGGGCTATAAACGCTTCGCGCGTAACGGACATGGGAACCTCTCGATAGGCAAGTTGTTCATGGTATGTTCCCTTTTTTTGTTCCCTTTCCCCGGAAGAGTCAAGACGATTCCGAATTTCTCTATTTTGACCTGTTTTGAGATGGTCCCGAGGGCGTTTGAGGTGAATAAGGCCAGTAGTTCAGATTGTCCCACGCGTGTTTCGAGCGAATAAAATACCAAGAGGTGAATAAAAGCGGGGTTCGAGTGAATAAAACAGGGTTTGAGATAGTGAAACCATAAATGATGCCGCGCCGAGGGCAGCCTATGCGGGTAGAGAGCGGGGAGAAGCAAAACATATAACTGAATTTGGATGATTGGGCTTTGTAATGGTCAAAGACAATGATCAAACATCTCTATCATCACACGGTAATTTCATGATTCTCAGTTGCTTGAAAAGACCTGTTTAGAGTGTTATTTATAGTGTTCTTAGGGAGGCTCTAAATGGCTCATCGTATTCTCGCGGCAACCAGCGCCAGCGTGTCTGAATTGAAAAAAAACCCGATGGGCACCGTCGCAGCCGGCGAGGGCTTTCCGGTTGCGATTCTTAACCGCAACGAGCCGGCTTTTTATTGCGTGCCGGCCAAAGCCTATGAGGCGATGCTGGACCGCCTTGAAGATCTGGAGCTGAACGCCATCGCCGACGCCCGCGAGGGGCAGACTGTTCACAAGGTCTCGCTGGATGAGTTATGAGCTCGCCTTTCTGGACGAGGCTTTGAAAGAGTGGCGCACGCTCGACAATGTAACCCGCGAACAGTTTAAGGCGAAGCTTACCGAGCGCTTACAAAACCCGAAAATACGCTCGGCTCGCCTCCATGGAGCCAAAGAGCGTTATAAGATTAAGCTGCGTAACGCAGGCTACCGACTTGTGTATCAGGTCAAGGATCATGAGCTGCTCATCTTGGTCGTTGCCGTTGGTAAGCGTGAGCGCAATGACGTCTATAAAAGTGCTGAACGTCGTAAGGTAGATTGATCAGGACGGCTGCTACTTATAGCGCAGAGCTTATTGTTGAATAGCAAATTATCAAACCTGCCGCTTAAGCGCATTCACAAAAATCACCAAACCATCAAATCCAACCCTTTCGCTTAAGCGGATGCTTGTAATCGGCGTGCCAGATAGGACCCGTTCGTCATTTTCGTTGGCGTCTGTTGTTTGCTTTTGAGTGGGTGTGAGGCTATGATTAACGTAAGGTCAGATTATGCTGACCCTGGGGACTCAAACACCCCACAACAAGCGGCAGGCTCCTGTCGATATTTAACGAGCCAACTCGGCCTTACGCCGGGGTGGTGGCGTCATGTCCAAGTCGCGAGACTAAAAGCGTCGCGGCCAACTTGTTGTGGCTATTTGAGCACCCCGGCACCAGCGTGGCACTCACGCTGGGGCCAGTCTCATGCCGCATATGAGGAGGCTCGCTATGGCTATTGATTTATCCAAGCCCATGAGTTTTCAGCGTTCGGTTGAAACCGTTGCCGCAGCGCTAAACATTGCTTTGGTGCGCTTGCGCGAAGAGGTGACTTTTGACGAGCGCGATCCGACGAATGATCCACTGCCAGCGGCACATTTATTATTAGCAATGCTTGAAGATGCAACGCGTGAAGTGGATGAGTTGGTGGGTAAGTTGGAAGCGTAGTTGGCGGTCGTTAGGCGGTGTTCGGCAGTCGCCAATCGGCAGTCGGTATTCGCATCGTTATAAATGATTCCCAACTAACGACTGCCGTATAACGACTATTACAAAAACCTACTTCACGATACGCTTCAACGCTTTAAAATGCTCGTCGGCTTGAAACTCGAGCACTTGCATCCATTGGCTTGCGGTGTGGCGGCATTCTTCTTCAGGGATGATTTTAAGCGGGCGGCCGGTTGACATGGCATAGACTTGTTGACGGCAGGCGCGTTCTAAAAAATAGAGGTCGTCGAATGCGATAGCGACCGATGGTCCTCCCACCATAACACCGTGATTGGCTAGGAACACGATATCGGCGTCACCCCTGTTTTTCTTATCGCCTGCAATGCGCGCGCCTTCGTTTTCATCCAAAGCGAAGCCGCCGAATTCTTCTTCATAAGCGGTACGACCATAAAAGCGAGCGGCCGTTTGATGCGCCATTTCCAAACGACCATTTTCAATCATCGTAAGGCTTGTGGCAAACGGCATATGCGTGTGCAGAATACAGAGATGGTTCGGGTTGGCGCGATGACCGGCAATGTGAATATTGCGGGCAGTGGCTTCAACCTCGCCTTCGCCTTCGAGCACCGTACCATTGCCATCGGTGAGAAGGAGGTGTTCCGGCTGCATCTCGGACCAATGCACGCCATAGGGATTTAAAAGATAACGCTCATCTTTGCCCGGAACGGCGACGGAGAAATGATTGCAGATCCCTTCGTTCAAATCAAAATGCGCGGCCATGCGGAACGCTGCGGCAAGATCGATGCGAAGGGTGTCTGGGGTCATGGAGCAACTCGCGTTGTGCGTTCGTGGTTCGACACGGGATCGCGTTGCGATCCCGGCTCACCATGAGGATATAACTTAGTACCTCATCCTGAGCCGGGCCAAAGGCCCGTGTCGAAGGATATCCTTACTTCGGCGCCATGATCATGGTCATCTGGCGACCTTCGAGCAAAGGTTCGGCCTCGACTTTTGAGATTTCGGCCATTTCGATTTTGACGCGTTCCAAAAGCTTCATGCCGAGGTCTTGGTGGGCCATTTCACGGCCGCGATAGCGCAGCGTGATTTTGACCTTATCACCTTCTTCGAAGAAGCGGCGAACGGCCTTCATTTTGGTTTCATAATCATGGTCATCAATGCCGGGACGCAGCTTGATTTCCTTGATTTCGACAACCTTCTGCTTCTTGCGTGCCTCGGCGGCTTTCTTCTGCTCTAAAAAGCGGAACTTGCCGTAATCGAGGATTTTGCATACGGGCGGCGTGGCATTCGGCACGATCTCGACGAGATCGAGACCGGCCTGCTCGGCCATTTCCAATGCATCAAAAAACGTAACGACCCCACGGTTTGTACCGGTATCGTCAATCAGCTGGATATCGCGCACGCCCCGAATATCACGGTTGGCGCGGGGCCCGTCCTTGGTCGGCACGGGCGCGGCTCTCATTGGTCTGCGAATGGCTATTATCTCCTCTGTTTCGTCACGTTGGCTCGGTGACCATTGGACGGTACACGATTTTCCAACAAATGACAGTGTGATTTAGATCAAGATTCGCTTGATCTCATTTTTTAGCATGGCTGTTTCGCAAAAACGGGTGCCCACTTTTGCGTGCCTTACCGATCCGGAAATTCGCAGAATGCTCGTATAAGTCAACTGATCAAACGAGTTTGGCCATATTTTATCGGGTGAGAAGCCGATGATAGACGCCCAACGTGTCTTGCGTCATCGATTCGAGCGAGAATTGCGTCTCGACATGGCGTCTCGCGCGGTCCGCGAGCGATTCCCGGGCCGTGGCGCCCAGTGTGAGCGCCTCGTGCAAAGCATCGGCTAGCGCATGGGCATTGGCCGGTGGCACCCGCCAGCCGGTGCGCTCGGACGGTGGCGTGACCAAGACGGTTTCGGGCACCGCACCAAGCTCGGTGACGACAACGGGTGTGCCCATTGCCTGCGCTTCAACCGCCGAGCGGCCAAAGGCTTCGGGTTCGGTTGATGGAACGGCGACGGCGGATGCAGCCAAGAAGGCGGCCGGCATATCGGAACAATGGCCGACAAGATGAACGTGACCGGTGAGGCCGCGTTCCGCGATGAGCGCTTCAAGCTCGCTAACATAATGGGTGCGACCTTGTGCATCGCCCGCTAAAATGGTGACCACATCATCGATGCCGCGTTCACGCAGCAAGGCTGTGGCTTCGATCAAATATTTCTGCCCTTTCCAGCCCGTGAGGCGGGCCGCGAGCAGAATGATGCGTTTATCACGCGGTACGTTCCAAGCATGACGTAAGGCCTGAACGCGGGACGGATCGACGGCGGCGTTCGAGAACTGTCGCATATCGGTGCCACGATGAATGACTTGGATCATATTGGACGCGAAGGGGTGCATTTTGCGGATGAGATCAGCCGTATAATGCGAGTTTGCGATCACCCCATCGCCGCGGGCCATGACAGAATTGTAAAGGACTTTAACCGCAGAGCTTCCCGAATAGCTGCCGTGATAGGTCGTAACAAAAGGCGTTTTCGTACGACGGGCAGCGAGCAGGCTTGTCCAAGCAGGCGCGCGTGAGCGGGCGTGGAGAAGGTCGACCGCTTCCTGATGTATGATTTTTTCTAGGCGTGAAACATTGGCCAAAATGCCGAACGGATTTTTGATGGCGGCCGGAAACGGAATCCAGATGCCGCCTTTGGCTTGCAGCTCCGGGATCAGGCGACCGCTTTCCGTTGCGACCAGCGCACGGGCGCCGGCATTGACCAGCGCTTCTGCGATATCGACCGTGGTACGCTCGGCCCCGCCGGTATCGAGGCGTGGAATGATTTGTAAGATCGTGCGACCGGTTAAAGGGCGGTCATCTTCAGGGGTGTGAAAAGCTCGGCTCATAACTCGAGCTTTTTAGGGGGTTGGGGCAGGGTTGGCAATTTTTAGAGCTGAGAAAGTTGAATGACATGGATCGAGTGGCTTGATTTAAAGCCAGTGTCGTTAGTAACGAACACGTCGCATTCATGCTCGGTGGCGGCGAGAAGATGAACGGCATCTACCAATTTTAGGCGTTTTTCCGCGCCGAGCTTTGCTGCCAATTTCAGACGCTCGCCATCGACGGGGCAGAGCATGAAGAGCGGAACATCATAAAATATTTCGGTATAGAGGGACTCAAGCAACGCACTATTGCGCTTGAACGCGCCGTACAAGCATTCCGCGACGCCTATTTCGCTGATAGCCAGTTCAATTCCGTTTTGAACAGCATAGGCAACGAGATTGGCTATTTGTTTCTGGATCGTATCTTCGCGCTCTATTAAATAGATTAGGCAATTCGCATCCAGATACAGCCGTTTTGCGGCCCGAATGGCGTCATTCATTGCCACGGAAAGACCGACTGCGTGCCGCAAGCTCTTCCGCTGATATGGGGCCAACCAACCTTGCTCCCGCGCCTGCCAGGGCCAAGAGGCGCGAAAGTTTGCTTTGTCTCGTTTCCAGATCGTCCTTACCAAGCGCATCGCGCAATTCGGGTATTTCGCGTGCTCTTTCGATGGAGATGGTGACGAGGGTCTGTCGGCCGTGATTGGTATGAATGACGGGTTCGCGACGCGCGGCCTCGACGAACTCGCCATAGTGATCTTTGATGGCCTTAGACGACATCATAATCATAGCCAGCTCCGCAAAAAGTTACCTTATGGCTATAATAGCTCTAATTCGACCTATATTCAATGCAAACTCACCGTTTCCAGATCATGCTCCCATGCGTTTGCAATGGCGGCGTCTTTCGAATCTGTGATCAGGATCGGTGAGCCATCGGCGGCGAGCAGCATAAAGAGGTTGAGGCCAGCCGCCATGGTGGGAGCGCCGGGGAAAAGCGAGCCGATTTCGTCCGATTTGATTGATTTCAAATACGCCACTTTACCGCCGCCTAGGGCAGCAAGGTCTTGGGGTGTAAATTCAATCGTGGGTTCGTTCGTCGTGGTCATATGGTCCATATCACCCTCCTTGAGCGGTGTTTATTTAAGTTACTCACGTTCTAGAGCACGTTATGTTTTGATGGAATCAAAGCGGCGCTCTAATTCTTTGTTTTGTCGCATGTTCTTACGATTAACCGGTTACCACTTAATCTAAACATGCTCAGAAATCGCTATTTTACGAATGATGCGGTCGGGTTCTGGTCTGGCGAGATCGACCGATAGCAGGCCGTTGGAGAGATCGGCACCGAGCACTTCCATGCCGTCTACCAACAGAAAACTGCGTTGGAATTGGCGCGCCGCGATGCCGCGATGCAGATAGATACGGGTTTTATCGTCGGTTTGCCGGCCGCGAATGACGAGCTGCTTTTCTTCGAGTGTCACTTCCAGCTGATCGCGGGTGAAGCCGGCCACGGCTAGGGTGATCCGAAGTCTTTCAGGTTCAGCCTCGTTCGGCGCTAGCCGCTCGATATTATAGGGCGGATACCCGTCGGAGGCCGTTTTGGCGACCCGTTCCAAAGCCCGCTCAAATTCGTCAAACCCGAGAAGAAACGGGGAAGTTAGCGACGTCATACGTGTCATAGGCGAAGCCCTAAAGGTTGGCACTTCGTGCAGTGTCGGATAAAGAGGAGCCCGCTATTGCAGCACTCCATGGTCTTGCGGCCACAGGGGAGATATGGTCATCGCATCGGCAGAGTGCAAGGCACCGTTCAGGAGATCCGCATTGACGCTTCGGGAAATCGATATTCTCGCCATTGGCGAACCCATGGTGGAATTTAACGAAAATCAAACCGGTTCTGAGACGGTTTATCGTCCGGGCCACGGCGGCGATACGTCCAATGCCATTGTTGCGGCCGCTCGGCAGGGGACGAATACGGCCTATTTCACCCATTTGGGCGATGACGCCTTTGGCCACCAATTCATCGATCTATGGGACAAAGAAGGAGTAGGCCGCGAGCATGTGGTGCTGCGGCCTGATTCGCGGACGGGGATTTATTTTGTCACCCATGGCACGGATGGGCACGCATTCAGCTATTATCGGGCCGGATCGGCGGCGAGTTTGGTGGCACCGAAGGATCTGCCCGAGGGGTTGGTTGAGTCCGCGCGCATTTTGCATGTTTCCGGCATTAGCCAAGCGATTTCGACTTCGGCCTGCGACATGGTGTTTGAGGCGATTGGCCGCGCGCGTCGAGCGGGGCGTATGGTGAGTTACGATACCAATCTGCGCCTGCGTTTATGGCCGCTGGAGCGGGCGCGGGCGGTGATCCATGCGGCGGTTGCGATGAGTGATATCGCGCTGCCGGGGCTCGATGATGCCGAGCAGCTCACGGGGCTCAGCGGCCCTGAGGCGATTTGCGATTTTTATCTTGGCCTTGGTGCGAAAATTGTAGCCCTCACGCTTGGCAAAAATGGCACGATGGTGGCGGTGAAGGGCGATCGTCGGTTGATACCGGCGCGCGTTGTCACGGCGATTGACGCGACCGGCGCGGGTGATACGTTTGACGGCGCGTTTTTGGCCGAATGGTTGCGCGTCGGCGATCCCTTTGCTGCGGCGGCTTACGCGAATGCAGCTGCCGCATTATCGACACAAGGCTATGGTGCGGTTGCCCCCATTCCATCGCGTAGCGCGGTTGAAGCCTTTATCATGGGCTAAACCGGGTTTGTCGTCTTAGCGTATGTAACAAAGTGCGCGGTGCGAGCGAAGTACAGACGAAGACATTCGACCTTAACCCTTTGGAGAGCCGCCATGCCTCGTTATTCCTTCCCGACGCCTAAAGGTTCCGAGATCACGCCGCGCGAGGTGTATTTGGATCGACGTCGTTTTATCGCGGGCGCAACCATCGCCGGCGCGGCTTTGGCTTTGGGCGGCGCAGCACGTGCTGCCACAGCATCGGCAACCGAGCCTTTGACCTTTAGCAAAGGGGTTGTGCCTGTTCTATCGGACAAGCCGACCGCGCGTGAATTAGCCACCACCTATAATAATTATTATGAGTTTGGCACGTCAAAGGCCGAACCAGCGCATAATGCTTCAACGCTTAAAATCAAACCTTGGACGGTTGAGATTGGGGGCGAAGTTGCAAAGCCGCGCACCTTCGGCATTGAAGATCTTCTCGCCATGGAGCTTGAAGAACGCATTTACCGCATGCGCTGCGTTGAAGCCTGGTCGATGGTGATCCCTTGGGTTGGCATGTCGTTTTCGAAACTAGCTTCGCTGGTCGAGCCGACGTCGAAAGCCAAATATGTGAAGTTTACGAGTGTGGCGCGGCCTGAAGAAATGCCGGGCGTTCGCTCGCGTATTCTCGATTGGCCTTATACCGAAGGCTTGCGGATGGATGAAGCCATGCATCCACTAACGCTTCTTACGCTTGGTATGTATGGCGAGACGCTGCCCAACCAAAATGGTGCGCCGGTGCGGATTATAACACCTTGGAAATACGGGTTTAAAAACGCCAAGTCGATTGTGCGGATCGATTTTGTAGCCGAGCAGCCTCGGACCGCTTGGATGACGGCGGGTCCGAATGAATATGGCTTTTATGCCAATGTTAACCCCGAAGTGGATCACCCGCGGTGGAGCCAAAAGCACGAGCGTTTATTGCCCGCGTTTTTTGCAAGCCGCGAGACTGAAAAATTTAATGGCTATGGGGCCGAAGTTGCCTCGCTTTATTCGGGCATGGATTTGGCGGCTCATTTTTAAAGGACAAATAACCTCATGTCCTTTGCTTTACCAAAACGCTTGATCGCGCCGTTAAAAGTTATTGTCTTCTTGCTTTCGCTTCTTCCGCTGGCGCGGATTGCCTATGCTGTTGTGCTCGATCCGATCAGCCTCGGGGCTAATCCGGCTGAAACGATTTTGCATATGTCGGGTGATTGGGTCATTTATTTTCTGCTCATCACGCTTGCGATTACGCCTGTGCGTAAACTTACAGGGTGGAACGATTTGATCAAGTTCCGTCGCATGATGGGGCTTTATGCGTTCTTTTATGCGTGCGTGCATTTTCTCTCTTATATCGGCTTTGATCGCTTGTTTGATTTGAGCGATATGACGCAGGAGATTGTTAAACGTCCGTTTATTCTTGTGGGGTTTGCCGCCTTTGTTTTGTTGGTGCCGCTGGCGATAACCTCGACGCGTGGTTGGGTGTTGCGGCTTGGCGGGGCGCGATGGTCTGCGCTGCATAAATTGGTTTATCCCATCGCGGTGCTTGGCATCGTGCATTATTGGTGGCTTGTGAAGCGTGACATCACCTGGCCGCTGGTGTTTGCGCTTGTTCTTACAGTGCTTCTCGCTTATCGCGGGTTTAGACGCGGCGGAAAAAAGATTCGTGCCGCAGCATCTTAAAGCGCGGAGTTGGTCGTGAGCCTTTCAAGACATCGTTTCCAAGATAAATTTGCCCTTGTTACAGGCGGATCGCGTGGCATTGGGCGGGCGGTCGCCGAACGTTTTGCGGCAGAAGGCGGAACGGTCGCGATCAATCATTACAAGGATGCGGCGGAAGCGGCCGAGACGTTGAAGAGTCTTAATCATATAAGTGAGGCCGAGGGGCATGGTCCAAAATTGCACCGTGATGCACCTGCCGATGTGGCGCAGGTCGCAGATGTTAAGGCAATGATCGATGGACTTGTTGCCGCATGGGGACGGTTGGATATTTTAATCAACAATGCAGGCGTGCAGGCTGAGACGCCCGGTGACGGATTTGACGCGGCGACGTTTGAACGCATTATCGCGGTCAATATTATGGGCCAAGCCTATTGTGCCGAGCACGCGATTGCGCATTTTTTGACGCGTGAAGGTGGTGGCACGGTGGTGAACACGACGAGTGTTCACGAGATTATTCCAAAGCCTGGCTTTCTGGCCTATTCGGTGAGCAAAGGGGGCATGGGCAATCTCACACGAACCCTAGCGCTTGAATTTGCTGATCGAGGTGTAAGAGTAAACGCGGTTGGACCCGGTGCGGTTCTTACCTCGATGAATGATGCTTGGCGCAATGATCCGAAAGCCAAACAAGGCGTTGAAAGCCATATTCCAATGGGGCGCGCGGCAGAGCCTGAGGAAATGGCCAAGGTTTTCGCGTTTTTGGCGTCCGATGATGCCTCTTATATGACGGGGCAGACCTTGTTCGCGTGTGGCGGATTAACGCTTTATGGTGAGTTCAAGCAGAATTGGTCGAGCTAATACGTATTAATCGCTTGCTGATGTCCCGAACTACGCCGAAGGCTTGAGCGATGTCATGATGCCGTCAAGTATTTTTGTTGAATATGACGTAAATATGATTCGCTTAGAGCGCGTTTCGTTTTGATGGAAACAAGGCCGCGCTCTAATTCTTTGTTTTGTCGCATGTTTTTACGATTAGCCGGTTTCAACTTAATCTAAACATGCTCTAGGGGATTGAGTTTGGTGGATATGCACATTCGTAAGGTACGCACCTTGTTTTTGTCCGATGTTCATCTTGGGACAAAAGGATGCCAGGCCGATCTTCTGCTTGATTTTTTAAAGCATATTGAAGCCGATACCATCTATCTGGTGGGCGATATCATTGATGGCTGGCGGTTGAAGTCCGCTTGGTATTGGCCGCAAGCGCATAATGACGTGGTGCAGAAACTTTTGCGCAAAGTGCGCAGGGGCACCAAGATGATTTATATCCCCGGCAATCATGACGAGTTTTTACGCGATTATGTTGGTCACCAATTTGGTGGCGTCGACATCGAAGAAGAAGCCATCTTTGAAACCGCTGATGGCAAGCGGATGCTTGTTTTGCACGGCGATAAGTTTGATGTTGTTGTTAACAACGTAAAATGGCTCGCCCATTTGGGTGATTGGGCTTACGATATTGCGATTGGTCTGAATGTGTCGATCGGTTGGGTTCGTCGTCGGTTGGGCTTGCCCTATTGGTCCTTCTCGGGTTGGAGCAAACAGAAGGTTAAGCGCGCGGTGAATTTTATTGGTGCGTTTGAAAGAGCCGTCGTCAATGACGCCAAGAAGTCCGATGTTCACGGCGTGATCTGCGGACACATCCACGCGCCTGTCATGCGGGATATGGGGGGGTGCCTCTATGTGAACACGGGTGATTGGGTCGATTCGTGCACAGCCCTTGTTGAAGATGAAAATGGCGCGTTGGAGATTATCCGCTGGACGGCCATTAAAGCTGATAGCGATGTTATTGATCTCGACGCATTGCCATTGCGATCCGCGGCCTGATGCGCATTCTTGTCGTCACAGATGCGTGGCGGCCGCAGGTCAATGGCGTTGTGCGTTCGCTTGAGCAACTTGAAGCGGAAGCGCGCCGCTTGGGTGACGATATTCTTTTTTTAACACCCGACCAGTTTAAAACCTTACCGATGCCCGGCTATCGCGAAATCAGGCTTTCCATCGCCCGACCGCGTGTGATGGCCCGTTTAATTGAAGCGGCCAAAGCGGACGCCATTCACATTGCAACCGAAGGACCACTTGGGCTGTTGGCGCGGCGCTATTGCAAGACGCGCAAAATACCGTTTACGACCTGCTATCACACCCGCTATCCGCAATATGTGCGCGCACGCCTGCCGGTGCCAGAGCGCGTGACCTATTCGCTCCTCAGGCGGTTTCATAATGGCGGTGATGGGGTGATGGTGGCGACCGAAGCGTTAGCAAGCGAGTTGCGCGCCGTTGGCTTTGATAATTTGATGATCTGGTCGCGCGGCGTGGATATGGAGCTCTATCGTCCGCGCGATGCGAAGGCGCTTGATCTTGCAGGCCCGATTTTATTGTGTGTCGCGCGGTTGGCCGTTGAAAAAAATCTCGATGCTTTTTTGAAGCTTGATCTGCCGGGCACGAAGGTGATGGTGGGCGATGGCCCCGATCGCGCGCGGCTTGAAGCGGCCTATCCTGACGCTCGTTTTTTGGGTGCAAAATTTGGTGAAGAATTGGCAGCGATTTATGCGTCTGCCGATGTGTTTGTGTTTCCAAGCCGGACAGAGACATTCGGCCTTGTGCTGTTAGAGGCCTTGGCTTCCGGTGTGCCGGTGGCGTCCTTCCCCGGTGAGGGATTATTGTCGGATATTGCTGCGGCAGAGGTAGGCATACTCGACGAGGATCTTGGTGCGGCTGTTCGCTCAGCGGTAGCGCTATCACGCGAGAAGTGCCGTGCGTTTGCCGCGCGCTATTCCTTTGAGCGCTCGACGACGCAATTTATCGAGAATGTTAGAAGCTCGCTCGGGTGAGAATTTGCGTTTATTCCTTCTCCCGCCGGGGAGAAGGTACCTGCGAAGCAGGGGGATGAGGG
>CAIRGA010000137.1 GCA_903877935.1 uncultured Hyphomicrobiales bacterium | reverse complement strand
TCTGGAAAGATAAGCGATGGCGAGTGTTTGATCGCTTCTTCAAGCGTTAGCCACCAAAGGGGGGATAAGCGGTCGGCAAAGCCCGAAGCAACGAACACCGTCGCCGGAGTTCGATGCTTTTCTAAAATAGGCAACGCATACTCGGCGGTGTCGTGATAGCCGTCATCCAACGTTATGACTACAAACTTGCCACTGCTTTTGGTATTCAGCCGTTGTAAGGCTTCGTCCATGCTCACAAACGAAAAGCCGCGCGATTGGGTATGGACAATGGCGGCCTCGAGAAATTCCGGCGTAATTTCCAATCCTAGATTAGGCTGAAAGGCAGCTTCACGGTAGGGGCGCACGCGGTGGAGCGCAAAGATTACGCCGCGCGCGCCGCCGATTAAATTAAACACTCGATCAATCCTCGCCGACCGTATGGCACGGAAAGCGAAATCATAGAGCCTATACGTGGTAGGGGCGGCTTCCGATTGCACAAGATTCATCATGCTAATCTAGCCGAATGCCAAGGTTTAGGCATTTTGGGGCGGCTACGTATCGGAAATTTCCCTATCACGCGCCCCTGGTGCCGGTTACCTGAATCGAACAGGTGACCTACGGTTTACAAAACCGTTGCTCTACCAGCTGAGCTAAACCGGCTAAGGGGCGGGCGATAGGCGCGCATTGGATACCCTTTGATGCGATTTAAGGCAAGCCTCCTCGCATGATTTGTCCAATTCTTGCCGCAATTGGTTCATGGGCTATTCACGGATTTAGCGAGATTATTGGATAAATCCTGAATGAGTCGTCAGGTCGAAATCCCCTAGGAGGGTAACATGCCGTTCAAGTTTTTACGTTTCAAAAGCCACTCCATTGTGCGTCCAATCGTGCTCTCGCTTGCGATGATCGCTTCTCTGTCGGTTTCTCAACCCGCCGCCGCGCGGGGGGGATGGGATCCGGGCGCTGCAGCGGCCGTTGGTGTCATTGGCGGCCTTGCTCTAGGTGCCGTTATCGCCAACCAAGACCGTGGCTATGGAGCTTCTTACTCTTATGGTCATCAATATGGCTATGGCGGCGGCTGGCATCACCGCCCGCATTATGGCTGGGCTCCCCCCGTTGATGATTGTTATGTCATCAGAGAACGCGTTTGGATCCCCGGTTGGGGATGGGATGTTCGCCCTAGAACCGTCTGCAATTAAGGATGGCCTGACCGCAGAAATAAAAAGGCCCCGTGTGATGAACTGACACCATAAAGTTGGACACCCAACTTCGGGGGTCAGTTCAGTGAACGGGGCCTTTTCTTCGCTTTACCTAAGCTTGCGCTCAGTCATGCTCGTAAATATCGCGATCTTTCGTTTCTGGAATGAACAGAAGACCGACGACAAAGGTAATCAGCGCGAAACCGATTGGATACCAAAGCCCATAATAAATATCTCCCGTCTGTGCCACGAGAGCGAAGGCTGTTGCAGGTAGAAGACCACCAAACCAACCATTGCCAATATGGTAGGGCAGAGACATTGAAGTGTAGCGGATACGCGTCGGGAAAAGCTCGACGAGTGCGGCGGCAATCGGGCCATACACCATTGTCACATAGACAACGAGAATGGTGAGAATGCCGATGATTGTCAGCGTCTGCGTTTTAAAGATATCGAACACGCCTGTGATCTTTACCTTGCCCGCGTCATCTGCTTTTGGATAACCGGCAGCAACCGCTGCACCGGTCAAGTTCTTGCCGAAATCAGCGTCAAGCTTGCCATCTTTGAAAACGGCAATTTCCTTATCGTTGACAACGACCTTGGCCTTTTCACCCGCCGCTGCCGTCATATTTGACGTGTAGCGAATAGCGCCCTTCGAAAGGGCATCGCGCGCCAAATCGCATGACGAGGTGAATTTCCGCGTGCCGATCGGGTTGAACAAGTCGCCACAATCCGCCGCATCCGCTATTACCTGCACCTTAACGGTATCCAACGCATTGGCGAGCGCTGGGTTGGCGTTTTTCGTTAACGCACCAAAGAGCGGGAAATAGGTCAAAGCGGCGATCAAGCAACCGGCCAAGATGATCGGCTTGCGCCCAATCTTATCCGACAAGGCACCAAAGGCGATGAAGCCAACGGTACCAATCGCCAAAGAATAAGCGGTGAGTAGATTAGCCGTGTAACCGTCGATCTTGAGGATCGATTGCAGGAAGAACAAAGCGTAGAATTGCCCTGTATACCAAACAACACCTTGGCCCATCACAAGACCGAATAGTGCCAGAAGCGCAATCTTAGCGTTCTTCCACTGACCAAAAGCTTCGGTGAGAGGCGCCTTTGAGTGCTTGCCTTCATCTTTCATCTTCTGGAAGGCTGGCGATTCACTCAATTGCAGACGGATCCAGACGGAGACGCCGAGCAAGACAATCGATACGGCGAACGGCACACGCCATCCCCAAGCCGCAAATTCTGCTTCGCCGATGATCGTGCGGGTTGCGAGAATAACGATCAGCGAGAGGAACAGGCCCAGCGTCGCCGTGGTCTGGATCCATGAGGTGTAAAAGCCGCGGCGACCATGGGGCGCATGTTCGGCGACATAGGTTGCCGCGCCACCATATTCACCACCAAGTGCCAAGCCCTGCAGCAAGCGAAGAGCGATCAGGATGATCGGTGCCGCAATGCCGATGCTCGTCGAGCTTGGCAACAAGGCAACGACGAAGGTTGAAAGACCCATGATCAAAATCGTCACAAGGAAGGTGTATTTACGGCCGACAAGATCACCAATACGGCCAAAAACGAGTGCGCCAAAGGGCCGAACGATAAAGCCTGCCGCAAAGGCCAGAAGCGAGAAGATGTTGCGGGTCGATTCATCGAACATCGGCTTGCCGTCGGCGCCGGCGACGTTGAAGAATTGTGCGCCGATAATGGCAGCGAGCGAACCATAAAGATAAAAATCATACCATTCGAAGACGGTACCGAGCGAAGATGCAAAAATCACCTTCTTCTCAGCGCCTGTCATCGGGCGAGGCTCAGCATGAGCATGTGCACCGGATACAGTGGCCATAGGCTTTCCTTCTTTGGCTTACAGGTTTTGAGAGAATGAGACGCACCACGCCTCTCAAAGCCAATGGAATATTGGCCTTGCCCTCTTGCCTGCGCCGACGATTGCGTCGGCAGTTTCCCCCGAGGCGGACCGTTTGTCGGGCCGCTGCGATCGACTCTCGTCAATTCCTGCTTTGGAATTTTAACGACGTCATAATGGTGTAATACAGGATTTTGCCGGTCAGGTCGATGCAGCCCGCTATCGGCATTTGGTCTAAGTTTTGATGGGAAACACGTATTTTTAAGCGCGTTTTATGACACCTACAACCGTTGCCAAGGCAATCGCAGCGGCATTCGAGACATTTAGGCTCTTAATCGCTCCTGGCATGTCCAAGCGTGCCAAAACATCACACCGTTCCCGTGTCAGACGCCGCAAGCCCTTGCCCTCGGCGCCCAAAACCAAAGCGATCGGCGGATGAGCGAGGCTTTCGGCCAAAACATCAGGGCCTTCCGAGTCGAGGCCAACGCGCCAATAGCCTTTTTCACCCAGCAAAGTGAGGGCTTGGGCGAGATTAATCACCTCGATGAGCGGCACGTGCTCAAGTCCACCCGATGCCGATTTGGCCAAAACGCCCACCGCTTCGGGGCTGTTGCGTTCGGTTACCAGTACGGCCTCGGCCGCAAATGCCGCTGCTGTTCTTAAAATGGCGCCGACATTATGCGGGTCTGTTACTTGATCGAGTACGATCACGACGCCTTTTCCCTCTAAATCATGGATATCGGCAGCCGGAAGGCCATCGGCTTCCAGCGCGATGCCCTGATGCACGGCGTCGGGCCCTGTAATCCGGTCAATTTCATCCGGTTTGGCCATAATCGGGTCAATCGGCAGTTCCGGCATCTCCTCCTTCAGCCGTTTCAAGGCATTTTCCGTCACATGGAGCACGAGAGCCTTGCGGCGCGGATTTTTCAGCGCTTCGATCACGGCATGAAAGCCGTAAATCACCGGTCGACCGGAACGAGGGCGATCTGAGCGCGGGCGCGCGTCATTTGAGGAGCCTTGGCGGGCCGGGCGCTCGTTCGATTGCGCCTTAAAAGCCGGCCGTGGCCGATCCTCGCGACCCCGCTCTTGACGCGGGCGATCCCCTGATCCGTTCCGTTTTGAGTCAAAGCGCTTAGCCATCATACCCTCTTTCTGATTGCGCCGATCTTTCGCACAAGAGACCAAGTTTACGCAAATTTACAGGGAACATGGCTTTTCAATCCCGAAGGGCAGTTGACACCGCCCCGTCGCGTCATCATAAGGGCGATCTCGATTTCGGACGGTTTTGCTGTTCTGATTGAGATTAAGGCTGGAATACGGGGGAATGTCCCGAGCGGCAAAGGGGGCGGACTGTAAATCCGCTGGCTACGCCTTCGCAGGTTCGAGTCCTGCTTCCCCCACCAGCCTTCGCCCTTCGGGCTACGGCTCGGCAAGCCGGGCCCACTGATTGTCCAAGGGTGATCGATAAAACTGTTCTGGCCGTTGCCAGATACAGGAACAAAAGGCATAATCTGCCGGCGCGCGGGTGTAGCTCAATGGTAGAGCAGCAGCCTTCCAAGCTGAATACCCGGGTTCGATTCCCGGTACCCGCTCCATTTTTTTGTTAAAGTACCTCGCATCAGCTCGGGCGCGCGTTCGCGCTTCGGTTCTGTCGTGGTTTTGGCGTTTTTTCCGAGTAAAATTTAGCGTGCGTTTGTTCATTTTTTAACGCTATCGAGAGATGTTAGTTGACTTCCAAATCAACTGAAGCCATTATTCATCAACGGGTCAGGGAAGGAGCTTTGGTTCTTTTCGAGCCCGTGCTTGTCAGAGGTGAGGCGTATCTTCGCCGTTTGTGGCTTCATCCTGCCTTGGCGGATTGGGTAAACACGCAAAGCTCTGGCAAAGAGGCACGTTTTTTGATGATGTTCGGGCGTTTTTGAAAAGTTTTGTCACGGGCGACGATTTTGACGACGACGTGAAGTTGAAAGAGCTAAAAACTCTTAAGGGTGGTTTGTATGAATTCAGAATCACTTTTAGCCCTCAAACACGGATTTTCGGAGCTTTTTTAGGGCAGGGCGAGTTTGTTGCCATTCTTCAGCAAGATCGCCGCACCTTAGACCGTGCCTCATTCGCCCCCTCAATCCATCGAGCAGAGCAAATCTAGAACGGTCTGTTTCCTAACCATCGGCCAGCGAAGGATAGTCGGGATTTTTTGCTCGGGGAGTTTTTCGATGACAGCGACACTTAAACGAACAGAAGGCGCGATCAAGGCCGAGGCCCGCCAGCGCGCTTTTTCGGTGTTGCGGAAGGCTTGGAAACGCCGCAGCGCCGAAGGCTTTACCGCCAACGAACTTGCCATCGCATTGGGCCGCGACAAAGCGCAAGTTTCGCGCGTGCTCAATGGTCACTCGCCGACGATGACTCTTGAAACCTTGGCGTTGTTTTTGGACGGGATGGGGTATCGGCTGCGGATCGATTGCGAGGCGGATGAGGATGTTGTGGTGCCAAACCGCAGCTTGGTCGCTGAGGCGGGGGTCAACAAGGTAGCATGATTTTGGAATAATACTGTTCTTTCGCGCGCTCACGCGCTTATGCTCCTGCTTTTTACGCAATTTTTTAGACCTCCCGATACTCCCCCCTTGCCTAAATCGACAAATCGCCCTATGCGACCGCTCGGTTTAAGGCTCCTTTCATTAACGTAGGTAGAACTGTCATGGCCAAAGAGAAGTTTTCACGCACTAAGCCGCACTGCAACATTGGAACGATTGGTCACGTTGACCATGGCAAGACGTCATTGACGGCTGCTATTACGAAGGTATTGGCGGAGTCGGGTGGTGCGACGTTTACGGCGTATGACCAGATTGACAAGGCGCCTGAAGAAAAGGCGCGTGGTATCACGATTTCGACGGCTCACGTTGAGTATGAGACGGCGAACCGCCACTATGCCCACGTCGATTGCCCCGGCCACGCCGATTATGTGAAGAACATGATCACGGGTGCGGCCCAGATGGACGGGGCGATTTTGGTTGTGTCTGCTGCTGACGGCCCAATGCCTCAGACCCGCGAGCACATTCTGCTTGCCCGTCAGGTTGGCGTTCCTGCACTCGTTGTGTTCATGAACAAGGTCGATCTTGTTGACGACGCCGAGCTCATCGAACTCGTCGAGCTCGAAGTTCGCGAATTGCTTTCGAAGTATGATTTCCCTGGCGATGATATTCCGATCACCAAGGGCTCAGCCGTTTGCGCGCTTGAAAACAAGCGTCCAGAAATCGGCCATGATGCGATTTTGGAACTCATGAAGACGGTTGATGCGTATATTCCGCAGCCAGAGCGTCCGAAGGATCAGCCTTTCTTGATGCCGGTTGAAGACGTGTTCTCGATCTCGGGTCGCGGCACGGTTGTGACGGGTCGTATCGAGCGCGGCATTGTGAAGGTCGGCGAAGAAATCGAAATCGTTGGCCTGAAGGACACGGTTAAGACGATTGTTACCGGCGTTGAAATGTTCCGCAAGCTGCTCGATCAGGGTGAAGCCGGCGATAACGTTGGTTGCTTGCTGCGCGGCACGAAGCGTGAAGACGTTGAGCGTGGCCAGGTTCTTTCGAAGGTTGGTTCGGTTAAGCCACACACGAAGTTCAAGGCTGAGGCTTACATCCTCACGAAGGAAGAAGGCGGCCGTCACACGCCGTTCTTCACGAACTACCGCCCACAATTCTATTTCCGCACGACGGACGTCACCGGCATGGTGAAGCTTCCTGATGGTGTTGAAATGGTCATGCCAGGCGACAACATTGCGATGGAAGTGGAGCTGATCGCTCCAATCGCCATGGAAGAAAAGCTCCGTTTCGCTATCCGCGAGGGTGGCCGTACGGTGGGTGCTGGTGTCGTTGCAAGCATTATTGCTTGATTGAATAAGCTTTAGTTCCTTCTCCCGGTTGGGAGAAGGTCCCTGCGGAGCAGGGGGATGAGGGCCTAACGGCTACCATTAGAACCTCATCCGTCGCGTCCCGCGACACCTTCTCCTTCAAGGAGAAGGAAGTCTTAACGAGGCATGGGTGCCTCAAGGGTTATTTCGATGAACGGTCAAAATATCCGTATTCGCCTCAAGGCTTTCGACCATCGGATTCTCGATGCGTCGACCCGTGAGATCGTATCAACGGCAAAGCGTACAGGTGCGCAGGTGCGTGGTCCAATCCCGCTTCCTACGCACATCGAACGTTTCACGGTTAACCGCTCGCCGCACGTCGACAAGAAGTCGCGCGAGCAGTTTGAAATCCGCACACACAAGCGCGTTCTCGACATTGTCGATCCTACGCCGCAGACGGTCGATGCTTTGATGAAGCTCGATCTTGCGGCTGGTGTCGATGTCGAAATCAAGCTGTAAGCGGCGCGCGGGATACGGGGTGCTATTATGAGATCAGGCGTTATTGCCCAAAAGCTCGGAATGACACGCATCTTTACAGATGCTGGCATTCACGTGCCGGTAACGGTTCTAAAGGTTGACCACTGTGAAGTGGTTGCCCATCGGACCATGGAAAAGAATGGTTATACCGCGCTGCAAGTCGGCGTCGGTCATGCCAAGGTCAAGAATGTGTCGCGTGCACAGCGTGGCCATTTTGCGGTCGCTCATGTCGAACCGAAGCAGAAACTCGTTGAGTTCCGCGTCGACGACAATGCGCTGATCCCGGTTGGTGCCGAGATTACGGTTGATCACTTCGTTGTTGGTCAGCTCGTCGATGTGTCGGGCACGACAACGGGTAAGGGCTTTGCCGGCGGTATGAAGCGCTGGAACTTTGGCGGCCTCCGTGCAACCCACGGCGTGTCGGTATCCCATCGTTCGATCGGTTCGACCGGCGGACGTCAGGATCCGGGCAAGACCTTCAAGAACAAGAAGATGCCCGGCCATATGGGCGTTGATCGGGTGACGACGCAAAATCTTCGCGTGGTTCAGACCGATCTCGAGCGTGGCTTGATCTTGGTTGAAGGCGCTGTCCCTGGTGTTAAGGGCGGCTACATTTATGTTCGCGATGCGATCAAACATCCGGTTCCGAAGGATGCGCCACAGCCTGGTGCGTTCAAGCTCCGTGATGCCGCTGCTCCTGCAGCCGCTGAAAGCCAGGAGGGCGCGTGATGAAGCTTGACATCAATTCGATGGACGGCGGCGTCGTGGGTTCTGTTGAACTCTCCGCCGATATTTTTGGCCTCGAGCCACGCACGGATCTGATCCAGCGTATGGTTCTTTGGCAGCTCGCCAAGCGTCAGGCCGGCACTCACAAGGTGAAGGGCCGCGCAGAAATCTGGCGCACGGGCAAGAAGATGTACAAGCAAAAGGGCACCGGTGGCGCTCGTCACGGCTCGGCACGTGTGCCGCAGTTCCGTGGTGGTGGTCGCGCAATGGGTCCTGTTGTTCGCTCCCATGCTCATGATTTGCCTAAGAAGGTGCGTGCGCTGGCTTTGCGTCATGCCTTGTCGGCTAAGTTCCGCGATGGTGCGGTCCGCGTGTTCGAAAATGCAGCGCTTGCTGCACCGAAGACGAAGGATCTCTCCGAGCGTCTCGGCAAGCTTGGCATTCCTAACGTGCTCGTGATTGACGGCGCCGAAGTGGATACGAATTTCGCGCTTGCTGCGCGTAATCTCCCACACATCGACGTTCTGCCAATTCAAGGCATCAATGTGTATGACATCCTGCGCCGTGACACGCTTGTGCTCACAAAGGCGGGGTTGGAAGCTTTGGAGGCTCGTTTCAAATGAGCATGGATCCGCGTCATTATGATGTGATTGTCAGCCCGGTTATTACCGAGAAGGCGACAATGGCGTCTGAGCAGAACAAAGTTGTGTTCAAGGTTGCTCGTACCGCGACAAAGCCGCAGATTAAAGCGGCTGTCGAGAAGCTCTTTAATGTCAAGGTGAAGAGTGTGAATACGCTCATTCGCTTGGGCAAGTTCAAGACCTTCAAGGGCAAGCTTGGCCAGCAATCAGATACGAAGAAGGCGGTTGTTACCCTCGTCGAGGGTTCCTCCATCGACTTCACGACTGGCCTATAAGGGGGATCGTTCGTTATGGCGCTTAAGCATTTCAAGCCAACGACACCGAGCCTTCGTCAGCTCGTTATCGTCGACCGCAGCGACCTCTATAAGGGCAAGCCGTTAAAGGCTTTGACCGAAGGCAAGTCGTCGAAGGGTGGTCGTAACAATAATGGCCGCATCACGGTTCGTTTCCGGGGTGGTGGTCACAAGCAATCTTACCGGATCGTCGACTTCAAACGTCGCACACATCAAGGTATTGCCGCTGTTGTGGAGCGGATCGAGTATGATCCAAACCGGACAGGCTATATTGCTCTGATCAAGTTCCCGGATGGGACATTGTCCTACATTCTCGCTCCGCAGCGCTTGGCGCCGGGTGACGAAGTGGTGGCGGGTGATCAGGTTGATATTAAGCCCGGCAATGCGATGTTGATCGGCAATATTCCAGTCGGCACATTGATCCACAATATCGAGACCAAAATCGGGGCAGGCGGCACGCTCGCTCGTTCCGCTGGCAACTATGCCCAGATCGTTGGTCGCGACCAGGGTTATGTTATTCTACGTCTCAAGTCGGGTGAGCAGCGTCTCGTTCACGGCCAGTGCTTTGCAACCGTTGGTGCGGTTTCGAACCCTGATCACATGAACACCACGATCGGTAAGGCCGGTCGTCAGCGTTGGCTCGGTCGTCGCCCGCATAACCGCGGTGTTACGATGAACCCGGTCGACCATCCACACGGCGGCGGCGAAGGCCGTACCTCTGGTGGTCGTCATCCGGTTACTCCGTGGGGTAAGCCTACGAAGGGCAAGAAGACGCGTTCGAACAAGCGTACCGATACGTTCATCGTATCGAGCCGCCACAAGCGCAAGAAGTAAGGGAAACTCCGTCATGACTCGTTCAATCTGGAAAGGCCCGTTTGTTGACGGCTACCTTCTCAAGAAGGCGGATGCGGCCCGCGCTGCTACGCGCTCGGAAGTAATCAAGATCTGGAGCCGTCGCTCAACGATCCTGCCGAATTTTGTCGGCTTGACGTTTGGCGTCTATAACGGGCAAAAGCACATCCCCGTAGCGGTTTCCGAAGAAATGGTTGGCCATAAGTTCGGTGAATTCGCGCCGACCCGTACCTATTACGGTCACACGGCCGACAAGAAGGCGAAGAGGAAGTAACCGATGGGTAAGGCTGCCACCCCCCGCGCACTTGCGGACACAGAGGCGAAGGCGGTTTCGCGCATGCTGCGCGTTTCCCCTCAGAAGCTCAACCTCGTTGCCCAGTTAATCCGGGGCAAGAAGGTTTCGCGCGCACTCGCCGATCTCGAGTTTTCGCGCAAGCGTATTGCGCTTGACGTTCGTAAATGCCTGCAAAGCGCGATTGCGAATGCTGAAAACAACCATGATCTCGATGTTGACGATCTTGTCGTGTCGCAGGCCTTCGTTGGCAAGGCGCTCGTGATGAAGCGTTTCCATGCCCGCGCCCGTGGCCGTGCCGGTCGCGTCGAGAAGCCATTTGCTAATCTAACGATCATTGTGCGGGAAGTTCCCGCCACCGCCGAGGCTTGAGGAGAAAACGATGGGACAGAAAGTCAATCCGATCGGTCTACGCCTTGGTATTAATCGTACCTGGGAAAGCCGCTGGGTAGCCGGTAAGGCTGATTTCGCTAATCTTCTTCACGAAGATATCAAGATCCGTGCGATGTTGATGAAGCTTTTGAAACAGGCAGCTGTTTCGCGCATCATCATCGAGCGTCCTCATAAAAAGTGCCGCGTCACGATTTATTCGGCACGTCCGGGCGTCGTTATCGGCAAGAAGGGCGCAGACATCGAAAAGCTCCGCGCTTCGGTCGGCAAGATGACGAAGTCGGAAGTTGTTTTGAATATCGTTGAAGTGCGCAAGCCTGAAATCGATGCCACCTTGGTGGCAGATGCGATTGCCCAGCAGCTTGAACGACGCGTGGCTTTCCGCCGTGCGATGAAGCGTTCGGTTCAGTCGGCGATGCGTCTTGGCGCTGAAGGCATTCGTATCAACTGCTCGGGCCGTTTAGGCGGCGCGGAAATCGCTCGTATTGAGTGGTATCGCGAAGGTCGCGTGCCATTGCATACGTTGCGTGCGGATATTGATTACGGCGTCGGCACCGCATTCACGACCTATGGCACCTGTGGCATTAAGGTCTGGATCTTCAAGGGTGAAATTCTCGAACACGATCCTATGGCGCAAGATAAGCGCTTGGCGGATGAAGGCGGCCGTTCTGGTTCGCGTCGCGAAGGTTAAAGAGACACGATCATGTTGCAGCCAAAAAAGACAAAATTCCGCAAACAGTTCAAGGGCCGTATTCACGGCGCTGCCAAAGGTGCGACTTCGCTTGATTATGGCGAGTTCGGCCTGAAGGCGATGGCCCCTGAGCGGATCACTGCTCGCCAGATTGAAGCAGCCCGTCGTGCATTGACCCGTCACATGAAGCGTGCCGGTCGCGTTTGGATCCGTGTATTCCCAGACGTTCCAGTGTCGTCGAAGCCCGCCGAAGTCCGCATGGGTAAAGGTAAGGGTGCGCCAGAATATTGGGTCGCCCGCGTCAAGCCAGGCCGCATCATGTTTGAAATCGACGGCGTATCGGCCGAGCTCGCACGTGAGGCATTAACGCTTGCGGCCGCGAAGCTTCCGATCAAGACCCGTTTCGTTCAACGCATCGCGGAATAAGGAGGTAAGCCATGAAAACATCCCAGCGTATCTCCGATCTCAGCGCCATGTCGCTTGATCAATTGCAAGAAGAGCTCGTCAAGCTGAAGAAAGAACAGTTTAATCTTCGCTTCCAGCGTGCTACAGGCCAGCTTGAGAATTCCGCGCGCGTTCGTGTTGTTCGCCGCGACATCGCCCGTATTCAGACGACTGCTACCGCTAAGCGGTCAACCGCTGACAAGGCTTAAGGAGAAACTGATGCCAAAGCGCATTCTTCAAGGCGTCGTTGTCAGCGACAAGCAGGACAAGACGATCGTGGTGAAGGTAGAGCGTCGCTTTACTCATCCATTGCTAAAAAAGACGGTTCGTAAGACCAAAAACTATCACGCACATGACGAAAACAACCACGCAAAGGTTGGTGATGCAGTGCGCATCGAAGAGTCGAAGCCGATTTCTCGGCTGAAGACGTGGGTTTTGGTTGACGAAGCCAGTTCTTCGTGATTCATAGCCTTCCTGATTAATAGGCGTTTAAAAATGAGGGGGGCATAGACCCTCGTCAGTCGAAGTCCGGTTCTCCCGACCTGGGGATTACTGGAAACCAGTCTGAGACAGAGAAAGGATCAAGACATGATCCAGGTACAAACTAATCTGGACGTAGCCGATAATTCCGGCGCTCGTCGTGTCATGTGCATCAAGGTGCTGGGCGGCTCAAAGCGCCGTTATGCAGGCATTGGTGACGTGATTGTTGTTTCCATCAAGGAAGCTATTCCACGCGGTCGCGTGAAGAAGGGCGACGTCATGAAGGCGGTTGTCGTTCGCACCGCCAAGGACGTTATTCGTCCCGATGGTTCCGTTATCCGCTTTGACTCGAATGCGGCTGTTCTGATCAACAATCAGAAAGAGCCCGTTGGCACCCGTATCTTCGGACCAGTGCCCCGCGAGTTGCGCGCCAAGAACCATATGAAAATCATTTCGCTCGCGCCGGAGGTGCTGTGATGGCTGCGAAGATTAAGAAGGGCGACAAGGTCGTCGTTCTGACCGGTCGCGATAGCGGCAAGTCAGGTGAAGTCGTTTCTGTGAGCCCTAAGGAAGGGCGCGCTCTTGTGCGCGGCGTGAACGTCGTTCGCAAGCATCAGAAGCAGACGATGAATCAAGAGGGCGGCATTATCTCGAAAGAGTTGCCGATCCATCTCTCCAACATCGCGATTGCTGATCCATCGGATGGCAAGCCAACGCGCGTTGGTTTCAAGGTTCTGGAAGACGGCCGCAAGGTGCGTTTCGCCAAGCGTTCGGGAGGCCTGATCGATGGCTGAGAATATTGCTGCGGCTTCGCCGCGTTTAAAGCAGGCATATGCTGACGTTGTTATTGCCAAGCTCATGGAAGAGTTTGGTTACAAGAACGTTATGGAAGTGCCGGTGATCGAAAAGATCGTGATCAATATGGGTGTTGGCGAAGCGACAGCCGACACGAAGAAGGTTCAGGTAGCCGCTGGCGATCTTGCGCTCATTGCAGGTCAGAAGCCGGTTGTAACCAAGGCCCGTAAGGCTATCGCGCAGTTCAAAGTGCGCGAAAATATGCCGATCGGCGCAAAGGTAACGCTTCGCAAGAACCGTATGTATGAGTTTCTTGATCGTCTGGTCACGATCGCGCTGCCGCGCGTTCGAGATTTCCGCGGTCTGAATCCGAAGAGCTTTGATGGTCGCGGCAACTACGCCATGGGCATCAAGGAACATCTCGTATTTCCCGAGATCAATTACGACAAGGCCGAAGCTGTGTGGGGTATGGATATCATTATCTGCACGTCAGCTAAGACCGACGACGAAGCGCGGGCGTTGCTCCGTGCGTTCAATTTCCCGTTCCGGCAGTAAGAGTTCGCTCTTAAACGCGGGCACCAGGAGAGGCATATGGCCAAGAAGAGTGCAATTGAGAACAATAAGCGCAAGCAGAAGCTGGCGTTGCAATATGCGGGTCGTCGCAAGCGCTTGAAGGCGGTTGCCGATGATGAGACGAAGACGATGGAAGAGCGTTTTGAGGCGCGCCTCAAATTGGCTGAATTGCCACGCAATTCCGCGTTGAACCGGATTCGCAACCGTTGCGAAATCTCGGGTCGTCCGCGCGCGGTTTATCGCAAATTCAAAATGTCACGTATCGCATTGCGTGAACTTGGTTCGAAGGGTCTGATTCCAGGCCTGACGAAGTCGAGCTGGTAAGGGAGGGTCGGACAAATGGCAGTGAACGATCCAGTCGGCGATATGTTGACCCGCATCCGCAATGCGCAGATGCGTCGCAAATCATCCGTCATGACCCCTGGCTCAAAGCTTCGTGCGAACGTGCTCGATGTGCTTCAGTCAGAAGGTTACATTCGTGGGTATTCGACGACCGAGTATGGCAATGGCCGTACGGAGTTTTCGATTGAGCTCAAATATTTCGATGGCGAGCCTGTTATCCGGAAAATCGAGCGTGTCTCGAAACCCGGCCGTCGCGTCTATTCGTCCGTATCGGCTATGCCGCGCGTGTCGAATGGTCTCGGCGTCACCATCCTCTCGACGCCGCAGGGCGTTATGGCGGATCACGAGGCACGCGAAAAGAACGTGGGCGGCGAAGTGCTCTGCATGGTCTTCTGATCAAGCGGACAATTTAGCGAAACACGTAGGAGATCAAAATGTCTCGTATTGGAAAAAAACCAGTTGCTGTTCCTAGTGGTGTTACCGCCACGGTTGATGGTCAGTTGGTCAAGGTTAAGGGCTCGAAGGGCGAATTGTCGTTCGAAGTACCGGAGAACGTTTCTGTTTCACATGCGGATGGCGCCATCAGCGTCATGCCACGCGATGAAACAAAGCGCGCTCGTGCGATGTGGGGTATGTCCCGTTCGCAAGTCGCCAATCTCGTTCACGGCGTCACAGCCGGCTATGAGAAGAAGCTTGAAATCAACGGTGTTGGTTACAAAGCGGCGATTGCTGGTCCGGTGTTGAAGCTTAGTTTGGGCTTCAGCCATGACGTCGATTATCAGATCCCGCAGGGCATCCAGATTACGACGCCGAAGCCGACCGAAATCGTTGTAACGGGTATCGATAAGCAGAAGGTCGGTCAGACCGCTGCCGAGATCCGCGACTTCCGTGGTCCTGAACCCTATAAGGGCAAGGGCGTCAAATACGCTGGCGAATTCATCTTCCGCAAGGAAGGCAAGAAGAAGTAAGGGGCCCCATTATGGCGAAGAACTCAGTTGCCACCGATCGGCGCCGTTCACGCGTTCGTCGTTCGCTCAAGGCGGCCTCCAATGGTCGTCCGCGTCTTTCCGTGTTTCGCTCGTCGAAGCAGATTTACGCTCAAGTGATCGACGACGCCAACGGCGTTACACTCGCTGCAGCCTCGACGGTCGACAAGGACCTCAAGGGCAAGCTCAAGACCGGTGCAGATGTTGCTGCAGCCACGGCTGTTGGCAAGCTCGTAGCAGAACGCGCCGTCAAGGCAGGCGTCAAAGCGATCGTCTTCGATCGTGGTTCGTATATGTATCATGGCCGCGTGAAAGCGTTGGCCGACGCCGCCCGTGAGGGTGGATTAGAGTTCTAATTGGAGGGCGCGCAAAATTGGTTTCCAGTTTTGCGATCAAGCTCTGCGACACGTAAAGAACAAAGGCGAATTTTGATTTAAACAAAATTTGCGTTTGGAGAGGGGCGGGAATACCGTCCCTTTCTTTTTCTCGAAGCGAGCGGGTCCAAACCGGGCCCGCGTTTTTAGTAAGAGGCCTACATGGCAAGAGAACCAAGAGAGCGTAAGGATCGCGAAGAGCGCGATTCCGAATTCGTGGATCGGCTCGTCCACATTAACCGCGTCGCCAAAGTGGTGAAGGGTGGTCGTCGCTTCGGCTTCGCAGCACTCGTCGTCGTTGGTGACCAGAAGGGTCGCGTTGGCTTCGGTCACGGTAAGGCCCGCGAAGTTCCAGAAGCGATCCGCAAGGCAACAGAAGCCGCCAAGCGCGCGCTGATCCGCGTTCCATTGCGCGAAGGCCGTACGCTTCACCATGACGTTGCAGGACGCCACGGCGCCGGTAAGGTTGTGCTCCGCGCGGCTCCTGCTGGTACCGGTATCATCGCCGGCGGCCCAATGCGCGCAGTCTTCGAGTCGCTTGGTATGCACGATGTTGTCGCCAAGTCGCTCGGTTCATCGAACCCTTACAACCTTGTTCGCGCCACGATTGACGCGCTCAAGCACGAAGACAGCCCACGCACGGTTGCTGCTCGTCGTGGCCTAAAGGTTTCCCAGCTTCAGTCCCGCCGCGGTGACGCGGATGCGACAAGCGCTGACGCGTAAAGGGGATCTGATATGGCAAAAGCAGCAGCAAAGACAGCTGGCATGACGGTTACCGTCGAACAGATCGGTAGTCCGATCCGCCGGATCGAGGCCCAGCGCGCAACGCTGATCGGTCTTGGTCTCAACAAGATGCGTCGCCGCTCGACTCTGCCCGACACCCCTGAGGTGCGCGGTATGATCTTCGCGGTCCGTCACCTCGTTCGTGTTGTCGATGACAGCACGGTCGTGAAGTGAGGAGGGCACCATGAAACTCAATGGTATTAGCGATAATTCAGGTGCCAAGAAGTCCCGTATGCGGGTCGGTCGTGGTATCGGTTCCGGTAAAGGCAAGACAGCCGGCCGTGGTGTTAAGGGTCAGACGGCTCGTACAGGCGTCGCGATCAAGGGCTTCGAAGGCGGTCAGATGCCGCTCTATCGTCGTCTGCCAAAGCGCGGATTCACCAACATCCACGCCAAGCACTTCAATGAGGTCAATATCGGCCGCATCCAGACGGCAATCGACGCAAAGAAGCTCGATGCCAAAAAGGCTGTGACGGTTGAGGCTTTGGTGGATGCCGGCGTCTGCTCGAAGCATCTTGACGGCGTCCGTATCTTGGGCTCCGGCGAAATCAAGACGAAGCTTATTTTCGAAGTTGCCGGCGTGACGAAGTCCGCTCAGGCTGCAATCGAGAAGGCTGGCGGTTCGGTTACGCTTTTGGTGGCGGCGGTCGAAGCTACGGCTTGATCTTCGCCCCTAGGCACGCCATTTCTAGAATGTTGCCGGGCGGCGGATTTGGGTCCGTTCGCCCGGCATTTTCGTTTTTAAGACAATGAATTGGAGCGCGGCATGGCATCGGCAGCTGAGCAGCTTGCAGCAAACTTGAATTTCGGGGCGCTGGCAAAGGCAGATGAGCTCAAAAAGCGGATTTGGTTCACGCTTGGAGCGTTGATGGTCTATCGGCTTGGTACCTATATTCCCTTGCCGGGCATCAATATTTCCGCACTCGCCGAATTTTTCAAGCAGCAGCAGCAAGGCATGCTTGGCCTGTTCAATATGTTCTCGGGCGGCGCCGTGGGCCGTCTCGCGATTTTCGCGCTCGCGATCATGCCTTACATTTCCGCCTCGATCATCATCCAGCTGATGACCTCCGCCGTGCCGCAGCTTGAGGCACTGAAGAAAGAAGGCGAGTCGGGTCGTAAAGTTATCAATCAATATACCCGCTATTTGACCGTTATTTTGGCCGCATTCCAGGCCTATGGCATCGCGGTGGGCCTTGAAGGCTCAACCAATGTGGTCATGGAGCCGGGCATGTTTTTCCGCCTTTCCACCACGATCACGCTGGTCGGCGGTACTTTGTTCCTGATGTGGCTCGGTGAGCAGATTACCCAGCGCGGTATCGGCAATGGAACCTCATTGATCATTTTCTCGGGTATTGTCGCGGGCCTGCCGAACGCAATCGCCAATATGCTTGAACTCGGCCGCCAGGGCGCGATTTCTACTTTTCTGATCCTTGGCATTCTCGTCATGGCGGTTGGCGTTATTGCCTTCATCGTATTCATGGAACGTGCGCAACGCCGCTTGTTGATCAATTATCCGAAGCGTCAGGTAGGTAATCGCGTCTATGAAGGCCAGACCTCCTTCTTGCCGTTGAAGCTCAACACATCGGGCGTCATCCCACCCATTTTTGCGTCCTCGTTGCTCTTATTGCCAACCACGGTCTCGAGCTTTGCCGCTCAAAACGGAAATGTTGGATGGCTGTCAACGATGGCAGCCTATTTGGGCCATGGCCGTCCTCTGTTCATGGTGCTCTATACGGGCCTGATCATCTTCTTCGCCTTTTTCTATACCGCGATTGTGTTCAATCCGCTTGAAACGGCCGATAATCTTAAAAAGCAGGGTGGCTTTATTCCCGGCATTCGCCCCGGCGAGCGTACGGCTGAGTTTATCGACAAGGTGCTCTCGCGCATCACCGTGCTCGGCGCGGGCTATCTCGTCATCATTTGTATGTTACCCGAACTGCTAGTATCGCAAGCGGCCCTTCCGTTTTATTTTGGGGGCACGTCGCTTTTGATCGTCGTCAGTGTTACGATGGATACAGTGGCGCAAGTCCACGGCCATCTTTTGGCGCATCAGTATGAGGGCCTCGTCAAGAAGGCCCGTCTTCGGGGGGGTAAACGGTGAGATTAATACTGCTGGGTCCGCCAGGCGCGGGCAAAGGAACACAGGCGCAGCGTCTGGTTGAAAAGCACCATATTCCCCAGCTCTCGACCGGTGACATGTTGCGCGCCGCCGTTGCAGCAAAGACGCCAATCGGCATCAAAGCCAAAGACGTTATGGACTCGGGCGGCCTCGTTTCCGACGAGATCGTCGTCGGCATTATCAAAGACCGCATCGCCGAATCGGACGCCAAGAACGGCTTCATCCTCGACGGCTTTCCCCGCACGGTCGCCCAGGCTGAAGCGTTAGATACGATGCTTAAAGCCGAGGGGCTCAAGCTCGACGCCGTCATCGAACTTGTCGTCGACCAAAACGCATTGGTTCACCGCATCGTAAAGCGCGCTGAAGAAGCCAAAGCCGCAGGCCAGCCCGTCCGCAAGGACGATGATCCGGAAGTCTTCAAAACAAGGTTAGAGGCCTATAACCGCGACACGGCGGTGGTTGCGCCCTATTATGAGAAGGTCGGAAAGCTCACCAAGATCGACGGCATGCAGGCGATGGATCAGGTGAGTGCGGCGATTGCGGGTGTATTGGCCTGACGCCTGACGTGTCCGGAAATCGTGAAATAGGCGCATAAAGTTAGTTATATAGTTTTGTGTGTTGACAAATGTTAACAATTCAACTACACAGACTAAGCGCTTGGTTCGTCCTCGGCATCCCCATAAGTCGGTTGAAGACGCCGTACGCCAAGCCGAAGCGCAGGGTTGGACATTGCAAAAAATAGGGCATTGAGGTCGGCTTTTTTGTTCCCATGCGGATCGGGACGGGTGCCAAATCGGTGTAAATGGTACGCCGCGAGAGCCTGAAACCCACGCAAAGCAAATACTTCGTGCCATTACACGATGCCCGCATGACGAGGGTAACAGCAATGCCGACGCATGAGTTTTCGATTATCGCCGAGGGGTTAGATCCGACAGCGGATGATTTTGAACGCCGCTTTTTCGAAGCAGGCTGCGATGATGCCACGATTTCATTTCAACGCGGCGTCATCATTCTCGATTTTGCTCGCCCATCGGAAACGCTAGAAGGCGCTATTTTATCGGCGATCGAACAAGTATCAAAGGTAGGTACAACCATAATCAGGATTGAGCCGGAACCGCTGGTTTCCCTCTCCGACATAGCTCAACGTTCGGGCATGACGCGGGCGGCTATTTCGCTTTATGCGAGTGGCCAAAGAGGGGAAGCTTTTCCCTCACCGGTTGCGCGTTTTACGTCTGAAAGCCCGCTTTGGGATTGGGCCGACGTTGCCGCGTGGCTTGAAAAGTCAGGCCGCCTAGACGGGCAGGAGGCTGCGAAGGCGCAAATTCTATCTCGATTTAATCACACTCTTTGAAGCAGTCGGTCGATGTCGCATGACTATACTTGCTTTGTATCAAACACATTTCGC
>CAIRGA010000136.1 GCA_903877935.1 uncultured Hyphomicrobiales bacterium | reverse complement strand
GTCTATGATACGATCTTGCTCGATAATGCCGTGAAGGTCGCCAAAGACTATGCGGCCCAACATGGCGATACGCTCGTTATCGTGGTTGCCGATCACACGCATATGGTGGGTATCATCGGCACCTATAATGATGATCTGCCAGGCACCACGCCACGCGAGCATCTTGAGACCTATCAGAACTCGAAATTCCCGGATTATAAGCCCGATGCCAATGGTTACCCTGAGAGTATTGATCTAAAGCGCCGCTTGGCCTTCACCTTCGGTTCGTATCCGGATCATTGCTTTGACGCCAAGCCGCATCTTGATGGTGAATTTGCCCCAGCCGCCGCGGGTCCGGTGAAAGGTACCTATGTCGCCAATGAGACCTATTGCACACCGGGTTCGGTTAAAGTGGTTGGCAATCTTCCAACCGATGCCAATTCTGGTGTTCACTCGGCCGACGATGTGATTTTAACCGCCATGGGTCCGGGATCAGAGATGTTCCATGGCCGGTTGGACAATACCTTTGTCTTCCGCGCAATGACCACCGCTTTGGGCCTTGCGAAGAACTGAAGCTTGAACCAAAAGGGGGCATGATAATGCCCATCTCACGGCGTGATATGATGGTCGCGGGGCTCATAAGCCTCGCGGCTTTTCCCTTGAGAGCTTCGGCGGCCACCGCCGAAGTCCTGACATTTGACACGCTTTACGAGAGCTTTGGCGTTCTTGGGCTGAAATTCTCAGCGCAAGTCTTGGCGCTGAAAGACAAGCCGATTTCGATTTCCGGCTATATGGCGCCGCCTTTGCGCGCAGAGAGCAATTTTTTCGTGCTCACCAAAAATCCACTTTCGATCTGTCCCTTCTGCCAATCAGATGCGGATTGGCCGCTGGATATTCTGGTTGTTTATCTCAGTGAAGCGTCGCCACTCGTCACGGCGGGGGCAAAAGTGACGGTCAGCGGCACGCTTGATATTGGCTCCTATATCGATCCCGATTCAGGCTTTGTCAGCCAGTTGCGGGTGCGCAACGCCTCCTATCGGAAGGCCTGATCTTGACCGAGCAAGGCGTGATCTTAAGCGGCGTTTCCGTTCAACGGCGCGACAGCAATGGTAGGCTGTTTACAACCCTATCGGTTGCTGACTTATCCATTCCAGCGGGTGCCCGCATCGGCCTTGCAGGGCCCTCGGGCGCGGGCAAATCAACGCTTTTGGATGTCATGGCGGGCTTGCTCGTTCCCTCCACCGGAACCGTGACATGGGGCGCAACCGTGCTTTCCGATTTGTGCGACCGCGAGCGCGCGGTGTGGCGGCGTACCTATGTCGGTCAAGTGTTTCAGGATTTTCTCCTCATCCCGGAACTGTCTATTCTCGCCAATGTTGTGCTGCCGCTGAGTTTCTCCCAGTTTTGGCCGAGCGGCGATCAGCGTCAGCGCGCTTTAGACTTGATCCATGATCTCGGTCTGAAGGATGCAGGGAGACGGGCTGCGGTGCTCTCGCGTGGCGAGCAACAGCGCGTGGCATTGGCTCGGGCGCTCATCCTGCGTCCTTCGATCCTCTTGGCGGATGAGCCCACAGCAAGCCTTGATCAAGCGAGTGCGGCGCTAGTGACGGATTTATTGTTTGATGTCGTAAGGCAACACCAGGCGACGTTGATCATCGCATCGCATGATCCTGCCATTTTATCGCGCATGGATCATGTCCATCATGTGGTCGCAGGTCAGCTTCAGGAGGCGTCATGAACCCGCTACCGATGGTATGGGCCGATTTGCGCGCCATGCGATGGAGCGCCCTTATTACGGTGTTATTGATCGGCATTGCGGTTGCTATCGGCGTAGCCGTAAGTGCACAGGAACGCGCGATGCGGCAGGCATCGGCGCGTGCATCGGATGATTTTCCATTGATCATTGGCGCGCCCTCTAGTCAGACCCAATTGGTTTTAACTGCCGTCTATCTTCAGGCCGAAGCACTGCCTTTGATGGATGGAAACATTTTGAATACGCTTGCACAGGATCCGCGCGTTGCGGGTGCTGCTCCTTTGGCCTATGGCGATATTGTGCAGGGTTATCCGGTTGTTGGCACGACCCAGAATTTTGTTACCCGCTGGGGAAGGCTGCAACCGATTGAAGGTCGCCTCTTCGAGCAAGAAAATGAAGCGGTTATAGGCTTTAGCGTAAAACTCGCACTTGGCGATGCCGTCATGCCGTCCCATGGGGTCGCAGGACACGCGCCAACACCGGGCGTCGCAGATGAAGCAGAGGCGGAAAACCGCCATGAGCATACCCAATTGAAAATTGTAGGACGCTTGCCGCAACTCAATTCGCCATGGGACCGCGCTATTCTTATTCCGGTTGAATCGGTGTGGGAAACGCATGGCCTAGGAAACGGCCACCGAATGGATGATGGTCCTCTTGGTCCGCCTTTTGATGCCGAAAAAGTCCCAAATGTACCTGCCATTGTTGCCAAACCGGCGCAGGTCGCTCAGGCCTATCAGTTGCGGTCAACCTATCGGCAAAATGGTACAATGGCTTTGTTTCCGGCCGAAGTCCTCGTGCAACTCTACCAAGCTATGGGAAATGTTAAAGAATGGCTCGTTCTTGCGGCAATGATCAATAACATCATCGTCTTCTTAGCCATCCTACTGCTTCTCGTAACCTTGGTTGGCTTAAGGCGTCGCCGTTATGCCATTTTAAGGGCGCTTGGAGCGACGCGTGGGTATGTTGCCTGCATCGTTGGGCTTGGTGCCACGATTCTCATGACTGCAGGGTGTGGTGTAGGCCTTGTGATGGGTTGGGGCGGGGCTTGGCTGGTGTCGCATTTTCTGACCAGCCAAACCGGCATTGTCATTGATCCTCGTCCGAGTATGGATGAATTCCGCCTAATTGGTTTAATGATCGGGATCGGCTCGCTTTGCGCGATGCTTCTCGCTGCTTTGGCAGCGCGGGGCGAACCAACGACGGCCTTACGGGGCTAAATCGTATCCCGTGATACCTCGCACTTCAGCCACCATTGCCCAGGGCTAAGCGTGAACGGACAGAATCAATTCACGCTCGATCTCCCATGGATGACCCGGCCAACCTTCGAAAGTAAAACCTTCGATGGTAAGCCGGTCATCTGGTTTTAGCTGTCGCAAGAGCCAATCATAGGCGATCATACCCGTGCTCGGCATGGCGGCCTCTGGCATGCCCAAGCGCAGCATTTGATATTCGAGCCGGACGGATGAAAGGAGCGAAACACTCGTTATTGGCCACATATTCGAAAGCATACGCCACGACTGCGTTAATTGATAATCCTGCAGCGATCTGCCCCAGCTCTTTGTCTCTAGATAGGCGCGCTTTGATGTGTAAAAAAGTGGATTACGACCTCGAATAATCGTGGCGTCCCTTAATAAAGCAGAGCGCTCTTTAATCGCCTGACACAAGGGAGCAGAAACGGTTTCACCCATATTAGCGATAAAGACGTGTTGGGTTTTCTTTGCGCTAAGGCGTTCTGCATGTCTACAATGATTGATCTGAACAATCGAATCGGCGGCATCAGCTACGCGCGCGAGATCCTTTGTTGGCCCATTGCCTACAAGCAAATAATGCATACTACCATCCGTCAGCGTAAAGAAGCTTTAGCGCACGCGGTGGCTTTCAGCATCAATCTAAATATCCAGCATAGGCTGTTCTCGTACTCTTATGAGATGCAGAAATCTAATCAAGAACTTTCTTATAGTCGAACATCAGGAGTATAAAATCTGCAGCTTTAAAGGCATTTATGACAAGTCGAATGTGAGTTGTGAATCATCATTTGTTTTGATCTTTCCTTTCGATGGTCGCCCCGTCATGGGGATACCGGCCTTCCGGCTGCCATGTTTGACTGCAATCGCCTTTGCGGCTTGTTTATGCCCACGATCGTTCCTGAGCGTATAGAGCTTTTCCCGTGCGGCTTTTGCAGCCGATGCATGATCAATAATTGGCGGCGGATAGGGCAGGGACGCCGCGCCCGACCAAAGCCATGGCTCATGGATAAAGGCGTCCGGCACCGCGTCTAGTTCAGGTACAAAAGCGCGCACAAAGGCACCGGTGGGGTCCTGATCCATGCCCTGTTTAACAGGGTTATAGATGCGCATGGTGTTAATGCCGGTGGTGCCCGATTGCATCTGTACTTGAGACCAATGAATGCCCGGCTCGTAATCGACAAATTGCCGCGCGAGATGCAATCCGCTGGCGCGCCATGGCAGCCATAAATGATAACTGGCGAACGACATCAGCATCGCCCGCATTCGGAAATTGATCCAGCCATGCTGATTGAGCGCCCGCATGCAGGCATCGATGAAGGGAAACCCCGTCTCGCCCTTGCTCCATGCCGCCAGCCGTTGCGGATCGGCGCTATCGGGGCGGACGCCATCATAGGCGCGATGAAGATTTTCAATTTCAAGACGCGGCTCATCCTCAAGCTTTTGCATGAAGTGGCAGTGCCAATGCTGGCGTCCGGAGAAGGAGGCAAGCGATGCGCGCCAGCTTTTTGATGGAGCATCGTTTAAAGCACGGATTTCGAAGAGCCGCTTGGCTGTTGCCTGCGCCACTTCTCGCATCGAGATGGTACCCCATGTGAGATGAGGCGACAGGCGCGAGCAAGCCTCGAACGCTGTAACGGGGCTGGACATTTGGAACCGATAATCACGTCCCCGCTGGTTGAGAAAACTTGTCAGGGTCGATAGGGCGGCTACTAGGCCACCAGCCTGCCGGTTAGGGCAGGTGTCAGGTGCGAGGCCTAATTCAGAGAAGGTCGGAATTGCAGTCGGCCAATCCCCCGTGATGGGTTGCAAGGTTGCAGGCGGCTCGGTGATCGGTTCCGCCATCATGCGGTCCCATGCATTGGCCCAGCCATCGCGCGACTGTAACCGCCTTATGACACCGAAGGGCGCCGGCTCATGCCAAGGGACCCCGTGCGCTTTTGCCCACACTGCAACGGCCTTATCGCGATTAAATGTCCAAGCATTGCCTGTTTCTTCATGGCTCCAAAGAGATGAAATTTTATACCGTTGATGGATCTGATGGAGGATAGAAACCGCATCACCGACCATAATGCATAGGGGCTGACCAAGGGATGAAAGCGCGCCCGTAAGCTCGGCGAGGCTCTCCGCCGCGAAAGCCCATTGACGTGCGGATGCGTCGGGCTGGGCCCAAAAATCGGGCTCGACAATGTATAGTGGCAGCACAGGGCCACATTCTGCTGCCATGACCAGCGGGCGGTGATCAGTCACCCGAAAATCCCGCTTGAACCAGACAATGTTCAAGGGCTGAGTCATATAAGTCCACTCTCGCGCAGAAGGTCGGGCATTCGTTCCTTAAACGCAAAGAAGCCCTTTTTCGCATGCGGCCAGAACCGGCGGTCCCACTCACGTTGAACGCGAACCAAAGTAATGCCTTCTTTTGCAAGCGGACGAGCAAGTGTCGCTAATGCCTCTGTCACAGGACCAACAGGCGCATAAGGTGTGATGATGTGCCGAACTCCTGCATCATTGGCCGATGTAATCAACGTCTCGACGTCTAATGTATTGATCACATGCGCTGGACAATCAAAATGCTCCAAGGCACGTGCCGACATATCTTTCGCGAGTGTCGTGACAAAGCGGCGGCCACCATCGCCGCACAGCAAATCCGGATCGGCAGCAACCAACGTCGAGCGGACATCATAGTCCCTTTTAAAAATCGATTCCGGGTGCATATCGTCATGGGTGACAAGCAAAAGAGCAGGTTGCAAAGGATCATGCGGAGGCAGCGGAGCTAAATTATTTGCTGGTTCAACGGCGGGCTCCGTAAGTGCAATCGCCTCATGCGCGAGACCTTTGGGCGCAAATCGTCCATTTGTATAACGGGAAATATTGTCGGTGGTGGCGAGATAGGTTTTCCCCACCGTTTGTAAGCCTGCAACCCATCGCCAAGATAACGTATTGCTAGCGACATCTGCATCCAAAAGATGGCGGAGAAAAAAATCTGCTCCAAGCGTCCAAGGCAGACGGAGGGTAAAGATCCAGATCGAGGCGAACCACATGCGGGCGTGATTGTGGAGATATCCTGTTTCGACAAGCTCTTTCGCCCAGTCGTCGAACCCTTCAATTCCCGTCGAACCATTTTCGGCATCGGCGATTGCCCGTTGATCGTGGAAGCTGTCGCGGTGTCGATCGCGCTCTTGGAGAAAGCGGGCCCAAACCGAGGGGCGCATCTCCATCCAGCCCTTCCAATAGGTGCGCCAGAGCACCTCCTGAACAAATTTCTCGGCGACCGACAGGCTGTGATCGGCAAGCACTTCGGCAAGGATTTCATATTCGGTGATGACGCGGTGCCGTACATAGGGCGAGAGCAGGGAGACACGACTGGGCTGCTCTGGGCCAGCATCCGTGTTGCGCTCCCGCTCATATATTCGACCCGCAGCCGGAACAAAGCGCGCCAATCGCTGAAGGGCCTCGGCGCGAGAAGGGGGAAAAGTGAAGCCGGCCATTGGTATGTGGGATCCGATGTAAGAATAATCTCACGCAAAGTACGCGTGAATCGTAACTTTCGGATCGCTTTATTCGCCTCGATATAGGTGTTTATTAGAGCTAACGAGCAGGTTTGGCTTAAGTTTTTAAAATTTTGGGTATGATTTGATCGATCGTTGACGGTCTGGGCCTGCCTTGTTGTTGCGAACCATTCGGCGTCAAGCACTTCACGATGCAGTCCCTCCGTTGAAGCATCCGTTGTGGCTATTCTCGCTAGGCGACCCGGGATAGATGCTGATCGGCTTGATCCCCACTTCGATGAGCCAGTTGTAAAGGGTTCTGATCCAAACCTGGCTCTTCGGGAGAGGGCTCAGACATTTTTTAATTGATATATTGATATATTGATATATTAGTATATCAAAGAGGCAAGAGCGATTGATTTTTGGGCGGAAGCATTCGGATATCGTATGGCAAATCACGGCACAGCTTCGCTTCAAAGAGTGGCCTCGCAGGCCGATTCGCGGGCTAAATTGGGCCGTCCGCGCACGGCTTCCTATGTCATTCACGCTGAGCTTCGCCGGGAAATCGTCAATCTGACGCGAAAGCCCGGTGATGTCATTTCCGAAAAAGATATTGCGGCTAGCTACGGCGTGAGCCGGACGCCCGTTCGTGAAGCGGTTCTGAAACTGGTGGACGAGCGTCTCGTCGAGACTTTTCCGCAGGCTGGAACTTATGTTTCACGTATTCCGGTTGATAGCCTTGCCGAGGCAATTTTGGTACGAACCGCGCTTGAGCGGGTAACGGTACGGTTGGCTACCGAGCGGGGCAATCCTGCAGCGCTTCAATCCATTGCCGATATCATCGAGGAACAAAAAGTTTCCGCCTCAAGGGAAGATCGCAATGCCTTTCATGACGGTGACGAAGCATTTCATGAGGCCATCGCGATTGCCGCAGGACATCCTAAGATTTGGTCTCTCGTTCAAACGGTGAAATTTCAAGTTGATCGCTATCGGAGGCTCACGCTGCCGGCGCCGGGGCGTATGCTGAAAGTGATCGGCGAACACGAGGCAATTTTGCACGCGATTAAGGCGGGTAATCCAGAGCAGGCCGAAAAAAGCATGATCGACCATCTTGAGGCTTTAGCGAGTTTTTCGGCCCTCAAACATATCAATCCCGATTTCTTGATTACTGGACAACATTTTCACGAAGATGTTTCCGGAACCAATTAAGGCTCATGTCTTATGATGAAAACGCCGTTTCTCCATCCTGACCGTCTGTTTCCGGCCGAAGGGATGTCACGCTCGATTGCGCGCGAGCTCTATCAGCAGGTCAAGGACACTCCGATCCTGTCGCCGCATGGCCACACAGAGCCGCGTTGGTTTGCCGAAAATGATGCCTTTCCTGATCCGGCAACGCTTTTTGTTGTGCCTGACCACTATATTTTCCGCATGCTCTATTCCCAGGGCGTGCCACTTGAGAAACTCGGTGTACCGCGTGTCGATGGGGGATGGACCGAAACGGATTCACGAGCCATCTGGCAGCTCTTTGCGTCGCATTGGCATTTGTTTCGCGGCACACCAACGCGGCTATGGCTCGATCACGCGTTTGCCACCTTGTTTGACATCCATGAAACCCTATCGGCTTCCAATGCGGATCGTCTCTATGATCGAATCGCGGAGCGTTTGGAGTCACCCGATTATCGCCCACGCGCTTTGTTCGAACGCTTTGGCATTGAAGCGATAGCCACCACCGAGAGCGCGCTCGATCCGTTGGATTACCATCGCAAAATTAGGGAATCAGGCTGGCAGGGCAGGGTGCTCACCACCTATCGACCGGATTCGGTGATTGATCCGGATTTCGAAGGGTTTCACGATAATTTGCAACGCTTCGGCGAGATAACCGGTTGCGATACGGGTACATGGCAAGGCTATCTTGATGCGCATCGTAAGCGTCGTGCCTTTTTCAAAACATTCGGTGCAACGGCCACCGATCATGGTCACCCCTCTGCGCGCACCGCGAATTTGGCGCCTAAAGACATCGAGGTGCTGTTCAATCGCATCTCAAAAGCACCGGCCACGCAAGCTGATGCTGAATTATTTCGGGCACAGATGTTGACCGAAATGGCTAAAATGAGCCTTGCCGATGGACTCGTGATGCAAATTCATCCGGGCTCATCGCGCAACCATAACCGCGGTCTTTTCGAGCGGTTCGGACGGGATAAGGGTGCGGATATTCCGACGCCGACGGATTATGTCGTAGCCTTAAAGCCGATGCTTGATTTGGTTGGCAATGAGGCCAATCTGACCATCATTCTGTTTACCCTCGACGAGACAAGCTATGCCCGCGAGCTTGCCCCTCTCGCCGGTCATTATCCCGCATTACGGCTCGGTCCGGCATGGTGGTTTCATGACAGCTATGAGGGCATGATGCGGTTTCGGGAAATGACGACGGAAACGGCAGGCTTCTACAATACCGTCGGCTTCAACGATGACACCCGTGCCTTCTGTTCCATCCCCGCGCGGCATGACGTCGCCCGCCGCGTCGACTGTGCTTATTTAGCCAATCTTGTCACCACCCATCGCCTCACATTCGATGAGGCGCATGACCTTGCCCACCAACTCGCCTACGGCCTCGCAAAGGCCGCCTATCGACTCTAACCAAAAATTTTATAGGGAGAATACCATGGATAAGTTTGAAATTTCCCGACGTGGCCTTTTAGGCGGCGCTGCCACCATCGCCACCTTGGGACTTGCTCCGCTGCGGGCCTTTGCTGCAACGGCACCTACATCGCCTGTTACGCTGAATATTGTGGATGTTGCAGGCAATCTCGCCCTAACCCAGCCAGCTATTGAGGCTTACGCGAAAGCCAAGCCTAATTTTGTTTCGAAGATAACCTTTACCAAAGCGCCTGCACCGGAACTTCCGGGTAAAATCAAGGCGCAGCAGGACGCTGGCAAAGTGGATATCGATATGGTGCTCACGGGTACCGATGCGCTTTCCGCCGGTTTGGATCAGGGCCTTTGGATGCAGCTATTGCCCGATCAAAATGCAGCGTTGCCAAAGCTGAACGATATCTACCTTCCCGGTGCTGCCGCCATGCAAGGCCTTGCCAAGGGCCAAGGTGTGATTGTTACCTATTACCCGTCGGGCCCGCTGCTCGAATATATGCCTGATCGCATCAAGACCCCTCCGAAAACGGCGGAAGAATTGCTCGACTTCACGAAGCAAAATCCGAACCGCTTCCTTTATGCACGTCCCGCTAATTCGGGACCGGGACGTACCTTTATGATGGGTCTTCCCTACATTCTCGGCGACAGTGATCCGAAGGATCCGGTTAAGGGCTGGGACAAGACTTGGGCCTATTTGAAAGCACTTGGTGAAGGCATCGAATATTATCCGACCGGGACTGGCGCCACGATGAAGGAGCTCGGCGAAGGCACCCGCGACATCATCGTTTCAACGACAGGTTGGGATATTAACCCCCGCGTGCTCGGAGTCGTACCGAAGGAAGCTAACATCACATCGCTGAAAGGCTTCCACTGGGTGACAGATGCGCATTATATGTGCGTACCAAAGGGGTTGAGCGCCGATAAAATGGCCGTGTTGCTTGATTTGATGTCCTTCCTGCTCGAACCAGCGCAACAGGCCGTGACCTATGATAAGGGCTATTTCTATCCGGGTCCGGCGGTTAAGGGCGTGACGCTCGATATGGCACCGGCTGATAGCCAAGCGGCGATCAAGGAATTTGGCCGCCCCGAATATGAGGCCTTGATTGCAAGCGCCCCGCTTGAGCTGCCGCTTGAGCCCGCGCAGATGGTTCTGGCGTTCCGCCGTTGGGACGAAGAAATCGGCGCTAAAAAAACCAAATAAGGCCAACACGCCAACCGAGACACCTTTCCAAGTTTGGGAAGGTGTCTCCATTGCATTTTTTCTGACGTTAAAAATGATCTTCACGGGAGCGCTTCACGATGGGTTCGCATATCGCATTTCAGTCCTTGAGGCTTGAGAAGGTAGGTCGGACCTTTGGCGCCATGAATGCGCTTCAGGATTTGACGCTTGAAATCAAGCGAGGCGAATTTATCGCTTTGCTCGGCCCGTCGGGATGCGGAAAATCAACAGCACTCAATTGTATTGCCGGTCTCCTCGCCACGACCAGCGGTGCCATTTGGCTCGATGATGTGCGGATCGATACGCTTGCGGTTGAAGATCGCGGCTTTGGCATGGTGTTTCAAAACTATGCGCTCTTCCCGCACATGACGGTGCGCTCCAATATCGGCTTTGGTCTGCGCATGCGTGGTGTTGCAAAGGCCGAACTTGAGAGGCGGGTGGACGCTGCTATTCGTACCGTCAGACTTGAGAGTCAGGCGCATAAATTGCCTGGCCAACTTTCAGGCGGCCAGCAACAGCGTGTCGCCATCGCGCGCGCCATTGCGATTGATCCTCCGCTCGTTTTGATGGATGAGCCTTTATCTAATCTCGATGCCAAACTGCGTTTAGAAATGCGCCAAGAAATTCGCCGTATCCACCAAGATCTTGGCGGCGTCACGATCTATGTGACCCATGATCAGGACGAGGCCTTGTCGTTGGCTGATCGTATTGTTGTTTTGCGCGAAGGTATGATCCGGCAAGTTGGAACACCGGAAGATCTCTATCTTCGCCCCGCCCATATTGATGTTGCCGAATTCATGGGATTTCGGAATCGCCTCGAAGGCACACTCATCAGCGACGGATCGGTGCAGCCGATGGCCCGTGCCAGTGCTGATTTTGGTGGTACCGTGCTTGAAGGTGTGGCCCTTCATAGCCTACCCGGTCCGGCCGTAACAGCTGCTATTCGTCCGGATGATTTGACGCCCGTCGATGCAAACCATCCCGGTATTGATGCGACTGTTGAAGCGTTTGAATATCGGGGTAGAGATTTCTTTGGTACCGCTCGCACACCGGCTGGCGTTGAGCTTTTCTTCCGCTCAGAAGTTCCGCTTCATGCCGGGGAAGCGGTGCGCTTAAGTGCTGATCCATCCAAGATCTTGATCTATCAGGGAGGGGCGGCATGAGCGGCTCTGCGATCCCTTTTCGCGTCAGGCTCGCCGCAAGTGGGTTGGATGGTGTGACGCTGTTGGTTATACCCGCGATGGTTCTTATTCTGGCCTTGTTTGTCTACCCCTTCAGCTATGGCCTTATTCTCTCTTTCCACCCGAAGGACGGCTCCTTCTTGGGTAATTATGGCCATTTCTTTTCCGATCCCTTTCTTTATGGAACCATCTACACGACCTTGGCGCTGGCTCTGCCTGTTACACTCCTTAATCTCGTCGCCGCCGTGCCAGTGGCCTTCCGTATCCGACGGATGCGTCATCAGCGCTTGATCACCACGATATTGGTGTTACCGATCACGCTTGGCACCGTGCTGGTTGCCGAAGGCATGTTAAATTATTTTGGCCCGCAAGGATGGTTTATCCGCACGCTTTCAATACTTGGTTTGGGTTCACCCGCTTCGATTAAACTCGTCCATAATTATTGGGGTGTGTTTTTATCCTTGGTGATTACGGGCTTTCCGTTCACCTTTCTGCTCACGCTCTCTTATGTGAGCGGTATTGATGTGGCGCTGGAAAATGCAGCAGCTACCCTTGGGGCACGGTCAGCGGCTCGGTTTCGCACCATTTTTTTGCCCTTGCTCGCGCCCGGCTTGGCGATCACGTTTTGCCTCAGTTTCGTTCAGGCTTATTCGGTGTTTCCGTCAGCCGTGCTTCTTGGGGCTCCCGCCGGTCCAACCCGTGTGATCTCGATTGCGGCCTATGAGGCGGCCTTCGAGCAATATGATTACTCGCTGGCTTCAGCGATTGCCATGGTCATGGGCGCGGTTCAGCTCGTTGTTGTCGTGGGCGTGTTAATGTCCCGCTCTCTCTTTTATCGCGGTCCTGCCGCAGGTGCTAAGGGTTAATGCCATGACATTGCTTTCTGCTCCCCGCGCGGTAACGGTGCGCGATGTTGGCGCTAAGCTCTGGGTCATCTCGATCTGGACGCTGCTGATTTTCTTTGTGATCAATCTGTTCGGTATCATAGGCGCAGTGCTCACAAGTTCGTTTGCGACGAGATGGTTGCGCTCATGGTTTCCAAATGGTCTGACGACCAATTGGTATGTTTCGGCTTGGTCGGAATTCCAACTTGGCGACGTGCTGATGACGACGTTTCAAGTGGTCGGTGCGGTCGTCGTGCTATCGGGCTTGATCGGTGTTCCGGCTGCTTATGCGATGGCGCGACGCGAATTCAAGGGCAAAAAATTGGTCATGCTCGTGTTCCTTTTGCCCTTGCTCGTGCCCCCCATCACCTATGGCATTCCTCTGGCAACCGTTCTCTATCAGACTGGGTTTGGCGGATCGTTGATTGGCGTTATTCTTGCCAATCTTGTTCCGACGGTTCCCTTTGTTATTCTGGTGATGATCCCCTTTATCGAACAGATAGATCCACGCATCGAGGCCGCTGCGCGCGTGTTTGGGGCTGGAACTTTTCGTCTTTTTATCCACGTTCTTTTACCACTATTAACGCCGGGCATATTGGCCGCGCTTCTGCTGGTGTTGGTGCGGACCATTGCGATGTTTGAGCTCACATTCCTTACATCCGGACCCACCAGTCAAACCTTGGTTGTTGCGCTCTATTATGCCGTGTTTGCGGCCGGTGTGCGCGCCGTGCAATCCATTGACGCGATGGCTGTCATCTATATGGGACTAACCCTGATCTGGTTGGTGATTGCGCTGCGATTCGTGAACCCAACCCAAATTGTAACACGCGGTAAACAAGCCCGCGCTTGATGAGGAAATATCCCCTATGAAACAAGCATGGCGTTGGTTTGGTCCTCACGATCCTGTAAGCCTTGATGATGTTCGCCAAGCTGGTGCCAGCGACATTGTCAACGCGCTGCATCAGCTGAAGCCTGGCGAGGTGTGGACGGAGAAGGCGGTCGCCGAACGCAAGCATCTGATCGACACAACGCCCGCGGGCCGCACGCCGCTCACTTGGTCAATTGTCGAAAGCATTCCGGTACCCGACGACGTTAAACGGCTCGGCAAGCAAGCGAAGGCTTCGATCGAAGGTTGGATTGCGAGCATGGAGGCGGTGGCCAAATCGGACATTAAAACCATCTGCTATAATTTCATGCCCGTAGTTGATTGGACGCGTACCGATCTTGATGCGCCTCTTCCAACGGGGGCCACATGCTTGCGCTTTGATATTTATCGCTTTGCAGCCTTTGAACTACATATTCTGAAGCGTCCCGGTGCCGAGCGGGATTACGACGATGCCATAAAGGCCCGCGCGAAACTCGTTTTTGATGCGATGACGCAAACCGATATCGATTATTTGGTGATGGTCATTGCCAGCGCATTGCCCGGCTCAACGACCGACCCGCTTACTCTGGAAAGTTTCCGCGACAAGCTGATTGCCTATCGGGATATTGATGCTTCTGTTTTGCGCCGCCATTTTATTGAATTTTTGGAAGCCGTTACACCTGTGGCGGAAAAGCTTGGCGTTAAGTTAACGCTGCATCCGGATGATCCGCCGCGCTCGCTGTTTGGCTTGCCCCGCGTCGCATCGACCAAAGAGGATTATCAGGCCTTGTTTGATGCCGTGCCGAGTGAAGCCAATGGTATGTGTTTTTGCACGGGTTCGTTAGGCGTTCGTCCCGATAATGATCTCGTCGCCATGGCGAAGCATTTTGCGCCACGTATTCATTTTGTGCATTTGCGGGCCACAAAGCGGGATGCGGAAAATCCGCTTTCCTTCTTTGAAGCTGATCATCTCGATGGCGATGTGGATATGGTGGGCGTCATTGCTGCGCTGGTTGCAGAGGATCGCAAACGGCCCGAAGGATCCAAACTTCCGTTTCGCCCTGACCATGGCCACCGGATGCTGGATGACCTAACGAAAAAAGTAACGCCGGGCTATACAGCGATAGGCCGCCTTAAAGGCTTAGGCGAGCTGCGTGGGGTTATCCGAGCCGTGGAGCGTCTATCTTGAGCCGTTTGTCTCCCGCAGCGCTAGGCAGCCTCCCGTCATCGATCCGTCAGCCATCCTATGATCGATCCAAGGTAACAATTGGCATTGTCCATCTCGGCATTGGTGCTTTTCATCGGGCGCATCAGGCCGTCTATACGGAAGAATGTCTGGAGCGCGGTGATCTGCATTGGGGCATATTGGGCGCGAGCCTTCGTTCGACTGACACGCGGGATGCACTTGGTCCCCAAGAAGGTCTCTATACGGTTGCCGCGCGTAGCAGCGCAAAAACTGATTTTCGTGTCATCGGATCCGTGGTCCGCCTCATGGTTGCGCCAGACGATCCAGAAGCGCTGGTAGACGCCATGGCGCAGGAGAGCGTCAAAATTGTTTCACTCACCGTGACGGAAAAGGGTTATTGCATCGATCCCTTAACGGGCCAGCTGAACGAAACCCATCCTGATATTCTGTACGATCTTGCAAACGCCCATCGTCCGCGCTCTGCCCCGGGATTTATTGTAGCGGCCCTTCGGCTTCGGCGCGAAAATGGACTCGCGCCATTCACCGTTTTGTCATGCGATAATTTGCCCGCAAACGGTGAAAAACTGCATGCGATCATCGTGAGGCTCGCATCGATGATCGATCCTATGCTTGGTGCGTATATCGACGAGCACGTTGCGTTTCCCTCGACCATGGTAGATCGCATTGTTCCTCAAACGACCGATGAGGATCGTGCCTTTGTGGCGCAAGCCTTGAGTCTAAAGGATGCATGGCCGATTATCACCGAGCCGTTTACGCAATGGGTCATCGAAGATAACTTTCCGCAAGGCAGGCCCGATTGGGGTTCTGTCGGCGCCGAGCTCGTCCATGATGTAGCGCCTTATGAAGCAATGAAGCTGCGCTTGCTCAATGGCGCGCATTCCATGCTGGCCTATCTTGGCTCCATTAAGGGCCACGTGACGGTAGCGGACGCCATGGCCGATCCAGACCTTGGTGCGTTCATCGCAGCCTTCATGGTTGACGACGTAACGCCAACCTTAGTTATCCCGAAGGGTGCCGATGTCGCGGCCTATCGCGATGCGCTTTTAGAGCGGTTTCGCAATACCTCGCTCAAACATCGCCTGTCGCAAATTGCGTCCGACAGTACCCAAAAAATTCCACAACGCTTTTTGGGAACAGCCCGCGATCGCTTAGCGATGGGTCTGCCATTGGGACGCTTGGCGATGGGCATTGCAGGCTTCATTTACTATGCGGGCGGCGTTGACCGTCATGGTCGTAGTTTGGAACTCAAGGATCCTCTGGCAAGCGAGCTCTCCAACCGCTTGGCCAATGCCGCGCCTGATGCTGCTGCTAAGGTTGAGGCCGTGTTGTCGCTGGATAAGGTGTTTGGCTCCGAGCTTCCCCATCAACCGGCTTTCCGAGTTGCGGTTGTTGAAGCCTACACATCGCTCGCGGTGGGCTTTGACATCCCATAAAATCCCATAGGGTAGGCCGATCTCGCTTGATGTATCCCGCGGATCGAGGCGGAAAGTGCCGTGTATCTTGATTACTCGGTCGCCAAAGATGGACATCCTGTAGCCTATCGGTCGAATGAGAGCATACCCTTGCTTTCCTCATTTTTCATCACGACTTCCTCGATAAGTTTATAGATCCTTAGGCACGGACGGCCCTCCTATGACGCCGCAAGAAAGCAAATCATAAATGAATATTCGTGTTTAGGGGGGCTAAGGCATTAGAAAGCAGCGCCCTGTTGAGCACCAAGCCTTTTTAAAATCATGGCCAAAGGGCAAAAGCCGGTAAACGCTGATTGCAGAAGGTTGAGGCCGACAAAGCCCGTAAGCAAGAGCCACCACGGGCTAAGGGTTAGCGAGAGTGTCAGGCCTAATAAAATAACAAAGCCAGCGAATGCCATGACCATACGATCGATACTCATATTTTTGTTCCTTCTAAAAATGCGGAAACCGAAAGATTGAGACCCACAAATCCTGCCAATAATAACCACCAAGGGCTGACTGTCAGTGAGAGCGCCACGCTTAAAAAAACAGCCAAACCGGCAAGTACGATAACGAGTTTCTCCGGCTTCATGAGTCTGTCGCCTCCATCGATTGGTCTTTTCCCAGCGGGCCGCATTCATCCTGACAGTACAACTCATAAAGGAGTGCAATCATGCGAGAGACGTTGGGGTTCCCAAGAGAATAGAAAATTGTCTGCGACTCACGACGCGTCATAACGAGGTCGTCATCTCTGAGCCGCGCAAGATGTTGGGATAATGCGGATTGACTAAGGCCAATCGCACTCTGGATCGCGGTCACGGACCGTTCTCCCTTGTGCAGTTCGCACAGGATCATCAGCCGCTGGCGGTTGGCCAGTGCTTTGAGGAAAGTTTCGGCCTCGGCGGCCTTGGGGGCGAGTTCTTCTAAATTCATACTTGCTAAATTAGAATATCCTAATATATAGGTCAAGTCCTTTTTGGAGATTGTCATGCGCCAGACCCTGTTTACCCTATCAATTGCCCTTTTTGGCCTAAGTCTGGCCGCCTCAGCCGCTGATTTTAAAGTCCAGCCCGTCTCCATTGATGATCAAAAGGCTGTTCTTGCCACTGTGGAGCCGGTGAAGATGATCACGGCACGGGCCAGAATTGGCGGCACGGTGGTGATTTTAAAAGCCACCGAAGGCATGGTGGTGGAGGCGGGCACGGATTTGGCCGTGGTGGTGGACGATAAGCTGGCGCTCCAGATCAAGGCGCTGGACGCGCGCATCGAGTCGCAAGATGCACAGCGTGCCAAGGCCCAAATCGATCTTAACCGGATCAACGAACTCTTTCAGCGCGGCACCGCTTCACAAGCGCAGGTCGATCAGGCCAAGACGGCGTTCGATGTGGCCAATCGCCAGCTTGCCGCGATCACATCGGATCGCGATGTCATCATACAACAGACGGCGGAGGGGACTGTTCGTGCGACCGGCCAAGGCCGAGTGTTGACGGTTCCGGTGGCGGAAGGATCGGTCGTTATGCCCGGCGAAACCATCGCCACGATTGCAGCGGACACTTATATTTTACGCGTCGAATTGCCTGAACGCCATGCCCGCTTCATGCGTGCTGGCGATACGGTTAAAATTGCGGGTCGTGGTTCATCGGCCAACGACCATGAAACGCTGAAGGTGGGTGTGGTTCGCATTGTCTATCCGGAGATCAAAGGCGGGCGGGTAATTGCCGATATCGCGGTCGATCAGCTTGGTGATTATTTCGTGGGCGAGCGCACCCGCGTCTATGTATCGACAGGAACACGGCAAGCCCTTGTGGTTCCTGCATCAGCGGTATTTTTACGAGCGAGCATTGAATATGTCCGGCTCGGTGATGGTCGGGAAATCGTCGTCAAAACCGGCGAATATCGGGATGATAAAGTCGAAGTGCTTTCCGGCTTGAAGGCGGGTGATGTGGTGGTGACGCCATGAAGCTCGGTCTGTCAGGAAACCTCACCCGCACCTTTATTTCATCGCCGCTCACGCCGCTTTTACTGATCGGTGCGATCATTGTCGGTGCAATCGCTTTGTTCGCGTTGCCGCGTGAGGAAGAGCCGCAAATCAGCGTACCGATGGTTGATATTGTGGTGATTGCGAATGGCTATAAAGCCGCTAATGCGGTGGAGCTGATCACGCGGCCTTTGGAAGATATTGTTAAAGGCATAAATGGCGTCGATCATGTCTATTCCAACACGCTCGACGATCGGGTGGTTGTCACCGCGCGCTTTTTTGTTGGCACCGATGAGGACACGGCGGTGCTGAGGGTGCATGAAAAAATTCGCGCCAATATCATAGGCCTGCCTGTCGGTATTCCAGATCCGCTGATTGTGGGGC
>CAIRGA010000135.1 GCA_903877935.1 uncultured Hyphomicrobiales bacterium | reverse complement strand
GGACGGCCTATCCGCCGAGCAATATCAGCGAATGATAAACTTGCGGCCAACCCACGGCTGATTGCTTCTCGATCCTCAAGGCTGAGGCGACTATACTGCTTCTGTGTCATGCGGAGCCCATATTAGCCCCGTTGCGTTAGATTCCTGAAACCGCCATGTTAAAAAATGTAGTCTCTTTAAATAAATCGGTTCTTCGAGGCAGGGCGCAAGGTTGGATTGGTCTGATAAAGATGGCGCAATGCCATCAGCAGTTCAGCAGCATGTGCATTATGCTGTGCGGCAATAGCCGTCTTAATATCGTCGACAATCATATCACGGATTTTTTCGGTGCCGTGTTGCGTGTGCAGTAAATAAGACGCTAACGCGGCAGCAGCTACATTCGGCAAATGCTCATGCTCGCCAATCGCTTCGATTTGTTCGCGATCAAGCCCGCATAAATCACAAATGTCGACGATTGAAATCAAGTCTAGCTCCTCGAAAAAAGAGACGAGGATAGAATGCTAGAATAACGAGAAACCACAATCCGGCGAAGTGCGGATGATTAAGCCGCGCGCCGCTCTAGCTTCGGCCGAAGACCGAGTAAATGGCAAATCGCATAAGTGAGTTCGGCCCGGTTCATCGTATAAAAATGAAAATCCGATATGCCGTGATCGAGCAGATCAAAAACCTGCTCGGCGGCAACGGAGGCGGCAATTAATCGGCGGGTTGCTGGGTCGTCGTCAAGACCCTCAAAGCGGCTTGCTAACCAAACAGGGATCGTTGCCCCCGTCTTTGCTGCAAAATTAGCCGTCTGATGAAAATTCTGAACCGGTAAAATACCAGGCAAAATTGGAATGGTAATGCCACGCGCCCGGGCCCGATCGAGATATCGATAGTAAAGATCATTATCGAAGAAAAATTGCGTGATCGCCCGCGTCGCCCCCGCATCTATCTTGGCTTGCAACACGTCTAAATCCGCATCAAAATTCGCGCTTTCAGGATGCTTTTCTGGATAGGCCGAAACAGATATTTCGAAATCGCCGATCGCACGAATGCCTCTAATCAGATCGGCTGTTGTCGCATAGCCATCAGGATGCGGCACATAGCGCTCACCAACGCCGCCTTGAGGATCACCGCGCAACGCAACGATGTGATGAATACCAGCATCCTTATACGAGCGAACAACCTGATCAACCTCGTCACGTGACGAGCCCACGCAGGTTAAATGTCCGGCAGCGCGTAAATTGGTTTCGTGAGCCAGACGCGCGAGCGTGAATAAAGTGCGGTCACGAGTCGAGCCGCCGGCACCATAGGTGACGGTAACGAAATCAGGTTCGAGCGGGGCTAGTCTTTGGATCGACTCCCATAAAACAGGCTCGACATCGTCTGACTTTGGCGGAAAAAATTCAAACGAAACGCGAAGCGTATCGGACGTTACATTCCGGCTCGGACGCTGCTCAAAACCATCACTCATCACAGTCCTCCTTTTAAGCCATTTGGCGGCGTGGGTCGCGCGCAACAAAAATCGAAACCGTCAGCTGCCCACCGGCCTTTTGCGGCGGCGCAAGATCTTCATGTCGAATGACTTCAAGGCCAGATTCCACCAGCCAGTCGGTCATCTGATCGGCGGAAAAACCAAGGCGACGATGGGCCTGCGTTTCGCGTAAAAATTCGAGGTCGTGGGGTGCGAAATCAACCACCACAAGCCGCCCGCCAGGCGCCAAGGCCTGCGCTGCTTCCCGCAAAGCTCGCGCTGGATCATCCAAGAAATGCAAAACCTGATGGACAATAACGAGCTCGAACGAGTTGCGATCCACCGGCAGCGCATAGAGATCTCCCTGCCGCCACTCGACCCCTTTTATGCTTTCGTTTTCCAGATTGGCCCGCGCAACCGCCAACATCGCATGGCTCGCATCCACACCCACGATCCGTTCCGCGAGCCTGCCTAACAGCGAAACCATCCGTCCCGTTCCGGTCCCCAAATCCAGCAGCGTTCCAACCGAAGCTTCGCCGATGATGTCCTTAATCTTCGCCTCAACAATTGTTTCGGAGACATGGAGCGACCGTATTCGGTCCCACTCCGCCGCGTGACGGCTAAAATACGCCTGCGCCACTTCCGCACGCTGCGCCCTGACGTCACGAAGCCGGTCACGATCGGATGCAATCGTCAGGTCTTGAGGATCAATGCGTTCGATCAGCACACGCGCCAATTGGCCGGAGCTCGTCCGATCCGCCAAACGAAAAAACGCCCAAGCGCCTTCTCGGCTGCGCTCAATCAAGCCGGCTTCGGCCATCAGCTTCAGGTGACGCGAAACGCGGGGCTGGGACTGGCCTAAAATATCGGTTAAATCGGTAACGGTCAGCTCGCCTTCGTCCAACAAAGCAAGGATCCGCAAACGCGTGTCCTCGCCAGCGGCACGCAATCCGGCGATCAAAGCCGCGAGCGCCATAGTGTTCAAAGGATGGGGATCAAGCATGGCATCAACCGATAATAGAAAGACATAAACATATCTTTATATCATCTTTTTAAGATCGGCAAGCCTAATTTTGTTATACAGATACGGCCAGCTTAGGGGGCTTTGCGATCAATTCGCGTATTCCGTCCGATTAAAACGACCCCAACCACGGCGACCGCAAAGGCCCATGTCAGCCAATCCACGCTTTCGCCATTGATCAATGCGGCGCAGCCCAAAGTGACAAAGGTCTGGAGCAGCTGGGTTTGGCTCACCCGCGCCTGCCCGCCCATGGCCAGCCCGGCATTCCAGAAGAAGAAGCCGATATATTGGCTCATGAGGCCAAGATACGCGAAAGCCGCCCAATGCGTCACAGGCACGGCATTCACATCCGCGGGCGCAGTCCAAAGTGCGAGCGGAACGGTCAAGGGTAGGCCGATCACAACGGCCCAGGAGACGACTTCCCATCCCGGGCGCGTCTTTGTTAATCGCGCAAACGCCGTGTAGCCGGCCGCCGCACTCACAACCGAGCCAATGAGCAAGACATCACCGAGCCCGAAGCTTCCGCCCCCATCGCGAAGCGAAAAGCCCACCACAAGCGCAGCACCCATCACCGCGCTGATCCAAAAGCCGCGCGACGGACGCTCCCCCGATGCCATTGCGGCAAACATCGCAACCGCCAAAGGTAGAATACCGAGCACAACGCCGCCATGCGATGCGGGAACCAAGCGCATCGCAAAACCAGTAAAACCCGGAAAGCCGATAATCGTGAAAGCAGCGCCGACAAGAAGCGTATAAAACTCACGCCCGCGCGGCATCTTTTTGCGAAGCGCCATCAAAACAACCAACGCCACGAGTCCAGCAAGCGTCGCGCGACCCGACGTTACAAACCACGGATCAAGCGAGCCCACCGCGATCCGCGTCATCGGCAAGGTTACGCCAAAAATCACAACACCAATCGTGCCAAGAAAAAGGCCTAGGGTCTCACGCGACAAGGTCATATTGGGGATTACTCACGGGAAAATCAGTCGATGCGTGGGCATAGCCCTTATTGCGGGCTAAGTCACCTGATCAGCACGCCATCCTTTAAAATCGTCACCCTCATCGAAAAGGCGGCTCGTCGAAGCTCCTGAGCTTGCGGGAATGGGCCGTTCCATGCAGCACGCGCAATTGGTCCAATGCCGCAATGCCAATTTCTAAATGCTCGCTAATGGCGCGCTCGTAAAACGCGTTGGCGGCGCCGGGCAATTTGATTTCACCATGCAACGGCTTATCCGAAACACATAACAGTGTTCCATAGGGTACGCGGAAACGAAAGCCTTGGGCCGCTATTGTGCCACTTTCCATATCGACCGCAATCGCGCGCGATAGATTGATCCGGCGCCGCTCTTTCGACCATCTTAATTCCCAATTGCGATCATCATAGGTAACAACCGTACCGGTCCGTAGACGTCGCTTCAGCGCCTCGCCTTTATCACCCGTTACCGATGCTGCGGCTTCTTGCAGAGCGACTTGAATTTCGGCCAATGCAGGAATGGGAATTTCGGTCGGAACAACTCGATCAAGAATACCGTCCTCGCGCAAATAAGCATGCGCCAAGACATAATCGCCAATGCGTTGCGATTGGCGAAGCCCGCCACAATGGCCTACCATTAACCAGGCGTGAGGGCGTAACACAGCCAGATGATCGGTAATATTTTTTGCATTGGCTGGCCCCACGCCGATATTTACAAGCGTCACGCCGCGACCGTCTTTGGTCGTTAAATGATAGGCCGGCATTTGAAAGCGCTGCCAGGGCGAGCTTCTAAAAATGGCTTCAACCTCGTCATCACTGGTTTGCGCCGTCAGCTCCACCCCACCCGGCAAGACGAGCTTTTCGTAAGTGGCATCCGCTCGCAACGCTTTAACGCCGCGACGAATAAATTGATCGACATAGCGGTGATAATTGGTCAACAAAATCCAGGGCTGCACGGCTCGCCAATCGGTACCTGTGTAATGCACCAACCGCCGAAGCGAGAAATCTACCCGCACCGCATCAAACAAGGCCAGCGGCCTTGGGCGTTCTTCGTCATAATCCCAAAGACCGTCGGCTATTTCATCGCCAACTTCCGATAAAAGCGGAATTGGAAAATGCAGCGCCAAATCAGCCGCACTTGCGCCACCGCGCCCTAACTCGTCGCCTCGTTCGAAAACATAAGGGTAAGGAATTTCTTGCCCGCTTAAGCCAACCTCAACATGCGCATGAAACTCATTCATCAGCGGATCGAGCTGCTCGATTAAATAGGCTCGAAAGGTCGCCGGTTGCGTCACCGTTGTTGTATAATCCCCCGGCACCGAAAACTTGGCATAAGCCCGCGCGCTCGTCGGCACCAAACCCTCCGGCCCATAGGTGATGCGCAATTCGGGATAACGAAACGCCGCGCGCTCGGCTTTGCTCGGTGGTGAACCTCCGGCCAGATATCGCTCGACACACTCACGAAGCGCGGAACTTGCGGCGGCATAGAGTGTCTCAAGGGTCTCGACGGCCTCAGCCGGTGTACTGACCCTCCGAGATGACAGGTGCGTCTTGGCCATTACAAATTCCTCTCCTCGATGAGCGACGTCCGCTATGGCAAAGCGTGAAGCATTCGTCATTGACCGCGTCCCATGACAGGAAGATGATGGACCTCAAGACGTTCCGCAAGGAGATAATGGTGCTCGATTTTCCACTTTCCCGCTTGGCCATCGCGCTTGCCATCGGTCTTTTGATCGGGCTTGAGCGCGGTTGGAGCGCGCGTACCGAGAAAGAGGGCGAGCGAGCAGCCGGTCTTCGTACGCATGCCATATCCGGTTTGCTGGGCGGCATTACCGCTCTCGTTGGACAATTAACGACCCCCTTGCTGCTCGGCTTTGTGTTTTTGGGCTTTGCGGGCGTAACGGCTTTATTCCATTGGCTTGAAAGCCAAGACGAACATAATTTCAGCGCCACCGGTGTCGTGGCCGGCATGATGGCTTTTATGCTTGGCGCCTATGCAGTTTTAGGAACGCCCGAAATTGCGATTGCGGCAGCCACTGCAACCGCCGTGCTGTTAGCGCTCAAAGCGACCCTTCACGGATGGATTCAAAAGCTGGAATGGATCGAGGTCCGCGCCGTCCTCATTCTGATCACCATGACCTTTCTGTTTCTGCCTTTTATCCCAAACCGCACCATCGATCCGTGGGATACGTTAAATCCCGCGCGCATCTGGGAATTAGCCATCTTTGTCTGTGCGATTTCGTTTTCCGGCTATATTGCCATTCGACTGTTTGGTGAAAGAAAAGGTGTCCTGTTGGCAGCCCTTGCCGGCGGCGTGGTTTCATCGACGGCCGCGACGTTGAACTTTGCGAAAATCGCGCGTGACAATCCCACCCAAACCACCATCATGGCGGGCAGCATTGCGCTGGCGGGTGCTGTTATGAGCATCCGAATCCTGTTGATTGTCGCAGCACTCAACCTGCCTCTCTTTGTCATTGTTTGGCCTGTCTTTGGCATAGCGGCGCTCGTTCAGGGCGGCAGTGGCGCTATCATGATCTTTGCGGGCGCGCGCGGCGATCACCAAAAAATCGAATGGAAAAACCCGTTCGATCTGCCCTCGGCACTTCAATTCTCGCTCTTCATCGCCCTCATCATTTTGCTTTCAAGCCTCGCGGCTCGGCATTTCGGCAGCTATGGCTTGCTCGGCCTTGCCGCGCTTTCGGGGCTTGCGGATGTCGATGCAATCACGCTCGCCTTCGCGCGCCTTCAGGATCCGCCGATCCAAATGGCGATAGCCAGCAATGGCATTTTTATCGCCGCGGCCATGAACACCCTCGTAAAAACCGCCATCGCCGGATGGGCGGGCGGCGCGGATATCGGATGGCGAACCATCATAACGAGCGCAGGCGCAATCGCATCCGGTGGCGTCATCCTGCTCGTCATGAATGTGTAATTTTGCACTCACACCTACTTTGAAGATCATAATATTTTGCATTATTGCAATATAAGCTTTTGTTTTTGGCAATTGGTATCCGGGCTGCCATGGCTTATGCCGACCTTAGAGCGCTCGCGTTCCAACCACTTTAAGGAGAAGTCTCAATGAACCCTACCCTCACCAATGTCTTTTCGCTGGCCTCACGGCTCCTCTTGGCTTTTATCTTTGTCATGGCAGGTTGGGGCAAACTCAACGGGATTGATGGAACGGCGGGCTATATGGCCAGCGCTGGCATCCCACTTGCTGGCGTTCTTATTTACCTCGTTATTCTGACGGAGCTCGGCGGCGGCATTCTCATCGCCATTGGTTATCAGACCCGTATCGTTGCCTTTTTGATGGCTGGCTTCACGATCCTCTCCGCTTTGGTCTTCCATTTTAATTTTGGCGATCAGATGCAAGCCATCAACTTTATGAAGAACCTCGCTATTGCGGGCGGCTTCCTTTCGCTCGTCGCCAATGGCGCTGGCGCTTGGTCGCTCGACGGCCGGAAGTAAATTCAATATTCTAATGAACAACGAAAAAGCGCCCCAACGGGGCGCTTTTTTTATCGATTAAATGTCTTACCGCGTCAGCTTCTTATACTTGATCCGCTTCGGTATGGTTGAATCAATGCCAAGACGACGCTTCTTGTCTTCTTCATAGTCTTGGAAATTGCCTTCAAACCATTCGACATGGCTGTCGCCTTCAAAGGCCAACATATGGGTCGCGATACGATCGAGGAAGAAGCGATCATGCGAGATGATCACGGCGCAACCGGCAAAATCCTCAAGCGCTTCTTCCAAAGCGCGCAAGGTTTCAACGTCGAGATCGTTTGTCGGCTCATCGAGCAGCAACAGATTAGCACCGCTTTTCAGCATTTTAGCGAGATGCACGCGGTTACGTTCACCGCCTGAAAGCATGCCCACTTTCTTTTGCTGATCGCCGCCCTTGAAGTTAAAGGTCGAACAATAGCCGCGCGAATTGATCTCGCGTTTACCCAGATAAATCACTTCATTGCCGCCCGAGATTTCCTCCCAAACGGTTTTGTTAGCATCAAGCGCGTCACGCGATTGGTCGACATATCCAAGCTGCACCGATTCACCGACCGTGATCGTTCCTTGATCGGGCTTTTCTTGGCCCGTGATCATACGGAATAAGGTCGTTTTACCAGCGCCGTTCGGACCGATCACGCCAACGATACCACCGGGCGGTAATTTGAACGTCAAATTATCGATCAGCAATCGATCGCCATAGCCTTTCGACAAGCCATCAAAATCAATGACATTGTTACCAAGCCGTTCGGCCACCGGAATAATGATCTGCGCAACGCTCGGACCTGACGCGCGATCATTCTGCCTTTGCACCAAATCATCATAGCGTTGCACACGCGCCTTTGATTTAGCCTGACGCGCTTTTGGACTTTGCGAAATCCATTCCTGTTCGCGTTCAAGCGCCTTTTGTTGCGACTCAGATTCGCGACCTTCCTGAATAAGCCGCTTTTGTTTCTGCGAGAGCCAGCTCGTATAATTGCCTTCGTACGGAATACCGCGACCACGATCGAGTTCCAAAATCCAGCTCGTCACATTATCGAGGAAGTAACGATCATGTGTGACGATCAAAATAGCCCCCGGATAAGTCCGCAAATGGCCTTCGAGCCATGAAACCGTTTCCGCGTCCAAATGGTTGGTCGGCTCATCGAGCAAGAGCAATTCGGGTTGCGCGAGCAGCAATTGGCACAAAGCCACACGACGACGCTCACCACCTGAGAGCTTCGTGACGTCCGCATCATCCGCCGGGCAGCGCAAGGCATCCATGGCTTGGTCGACCTTGCTGTCGAGATCCCATAGGCCCTTGGCTTCGATCTCGTCTTGCAATTTCGTCATCTCGTCCGCGGTCTCGTCCGAATAATTCATGGCGAGATCGTTGTAACGGTCGAGAATAGCCTTTTGTGGCGCCACGCCAATCATCACATTGCCGCGCACATCAAGCGTCTCATCCAGCGGCGGCTCCTGCGCGAGATAGCCGACACGCGCGCCATCTGCCACCCAGCCTTCGCCGACAAATTCCTTGTCGATTCCAGCCATAATCTTGAGCAAAGTCGATTTACCCGAGCCGTTAACGCCCAAAACACCGATTTTTGCGTCTGGATAGAAGGACAAATGGATATTATCCAAAACCTTCTTGCCACCCGGCCAGGTCTTGGTCAGTCCCTGCATGTGATAGATAAATTGGCGCGCCATACGTCGGAAACTCCAAAACAGAAGGAAAAATAGGGTTAGCCCGTATGTAACGATGCGCGCGCTTCGGGGCAAGGATTCAGTGATGAACCGCTAAAAGCCCCTTGTGAACCATTGCAGGCCACCCCGCTTCCGGTTTATCAAGGCGCCATCCGCACGGATGCGCCACACAAAGCGCGATCGGCGGGCCTGTAGCTCAATGGTTAGAGCCGGCCGCTCATAACGGTCTGGTTGCAGGTTCGAGTCCTGCCGGGCCCACCATCTTCTCGAACGAGAAGCGCAACCTATCTCGAATGGCTGGCTACGATCCACGCTTCTTGGCGGCAAAGCGATGAACGCTTTCGGCTAGGATGGCGAGATAGCCAAGCACAAGCAACGCGCCACCAACCAACGGATCAAGGCCCGCAAATTTAACAGCAACCGCAACCACGGCAATCAGCGCTAAGGCGAACAGCGCCAACGCGCCGTCATCAATGAACATGCCGATGAATTCTTCCCAAATGATCAAGAGAATTTTCATAGGGTCTGCTCCTTTGCAACGGCTGAATGGCCCGATTTAAGTAGGTGAATGGCGATGGCCGAGAAAGCGGAAAAAATGACGAAGAACAAAATAATCGCGAAATCCTCGCCTGGCCATGATACGCCGAGGCCCTCACCCGTCCAAAAGACGCTGAAGCTCGTCAGCATCAAACCGACAACCAATTTCAAACTATTTTCGGGCACGCGCGCCAATGGGCGATGAACCAGCAAGCCTGTGCCGATCACGAGCACGCAGGCAAGCAAAGCACCAAGGCTCGCATAAAGCGTAAGGCCATGTGTCGAGCCAACAGCAATGACAATAAAGACAACCTCGACGCCTTCAAGCAATACGGCTTTGAAAGCGGCAATCATCGCCAAATAATCTGCTCGTCCAAGACCGCGTTGTTTCGACAGCGCCTCGGTTTCCTCACGAAACGCTTTTTCTTCATCGTGCAGGGGAATATAGCCAGAAGCTCGAAGAATTGCTTTTCTAAGCCACCGCATACCGAAGAGACCCAGCAACACGCCAACAACAAATTGCAGCGCGGTGAGTGGCACAAGCTGCAAAAGTGGACCAAGGACAAGGATCAACACCGCCAGCACGATCAGTGCCAAGGCCGTCCCGATAAAAGCGGAGCGCCACGTATTGGTTAAACCAACGGCCAGTACAATTGTAAACGCTTCGACGATCTCGACAAAAGACGCAAGAAACGACGTTAGGATGGTCGACGTAATGGTCGTTAGATTGTCCATAATGTACTCAATGTTGATAGGGTTAACGCGTTAGTGATTAACAATTAAACGACGATCAGGCGGCAGCGAGAACGCCAATGCCTCACCGACAGCGACATCGATCGGCCAATCGATTTTGACACGGGTGTTACCAATTTCAAGCGTCAAGCGCCAGCACCTTCCTTGAAATGCGCGAGCCATAACCCGTCCGGTGAGCACCATGTCCGAATGCGATTCAGCCGGGCACGCATCTTCGGGGCGCACCACCAGAAAGCCCTCACCAGTCGCAAACGCCGCCAGCGGAAGAGCCGAGAAACCGCCAATAAAGCCGGCGACAAAGGCGTTGGCCGGGCGATCATACACCTCTTGCGGGCTCGCAAATTGTGCCAAAATACCATCTCGCATCACGGCTATTCGATCCGATACCGCCATTGCCTCGCTTTGATCATGGGTCACATAAACAACCGTAAGGCCTTCATGACGGACCAGATCCATCATTTCGGTACGCATATCTTCGCGCAACGCCGCATCTAAATTCGACAGTGGCTCATCAAACAACATTAAACTTGGTCGCGCTGCAATGCAGCGCGCAATAGCAACACGTTGCTGCTGACCGCCCGACAATTCCGCTGGATGTCTGTTGCGCAAGGGTACAAGACGGGCAAGCTCAAGTGCGTGCTCGACGCGTGAATGGATTTCAGCACCCGTCAGTTGCTGCGACTTTAAAGCGAAGCTGAGATTATTGGCCACCGTCATATGGGGCCAAAGTGCATAATCTTGAAACACCATTCCAATGCGCCGCTTCTCAGCCGGAATGAAGTGTTGGTTGCCGAAAACCGTCTTACCGTCGAGCGTAATGGTGCCTAAATCAGGATTCATCAAACCAGCAATACAGCGAAGCAAGGTTGTCTTGCCTGAACCGCTAGCGCCCAAAAGCGATACGACCTCACCCGCCTTTACATCAAGCGTGAGGGCTTGCAAAACAGGCCGCCCTCCTAAATGCTTGGTGAGACCATGGCAAAATAATTCGGCCGTCATCGCATGTCCCCTGCCAAGGATGGCGTTGATATCCATTTACCGTTGTTGGCTGCACCATTGCGTGCCGCAAACCACCGGAAAACAAGCCAAAGGAAAAGCGCTGCGCCGCCTGCAATCACCATCGAAATAAGCGATAAGGCACAGGCAAGGCCATCTTTGTCGTAGTTGAGCAGCCGCAAAATATAGATCGGTGCCGGTGACTCCGTGCGCGGGATCAGCATTTGCGAAACGGGCAATTCAAACATGATATGGATAAAATTCAAGATGAAGCCAGTTAGAATGCTAAATCCGATTAAGGGTAAGGTTATGCGCATCACACGGCGAAAACCACCAACACCAAACAGACGCGCTGAATCATTTAGGCTCGGTGCCAATTGCCCAATCGACGCCATAACCACAATCAGCGCATAGGGAATAGCAACGCCGATATACCCAGTGATCAACAAGGATGCGTCGCCATAATGCGGAAAGACACTGGCCTTAAATAAAGGCAACCGGTTCCACATTAAAATGTAACCAAAGCCAAACACGATGCCGGGAATGGCTACGGAGGCAAGCGCGAGGCTCATCACCGAAGCGCGCATAAATTTGCCAGGCCCCTCTAGTTGAAGTGCAAGCAAGACAGCGGCCGCGCATGAAATAAAGGCGGCAAGTGCGGCATAGCGCAGACTGTTGCTCAAGGCCGCAAAGGCAAGCGAATGAATATTGCCCGCCTCCATCAAATGGGTCAGCGTAAAATTATGCAGCGCCATGCCATCGCTTAGCGTTCGGGTTAACGCGCGAATGATCACGGCTCCAAGCGGCAAGAAAAGAGCAAGGAAAGCGACAAGAAAGGCCAAGGCGGTCACGCCATAGCGCCAATAGCCCAAATCATAATCGCGCGATGGACGCGAGCGGCCTGATATCAATTTTAATTCGTCTTTTCGACGTAATAAACGATCGATCAATACCGCAATTGTGACAAGTAAAAGCAGCACCAAAGATTGCGTGCCAGCCAGCGGAAAGTCGATCGGATAAGAACTCGTCGCAGCATAAATTTCGTAGGTCAAAACGCCAAAATTAGACATGCGGGCAATCGTTGATGCGAGGCCGAAATCCGACAAAACTTGAGCGAAGATGGCGATAAAACTCAACGCCAACGCGGGTGCTAACAAAGGCAGATTAATGTTCATCCAAACCCGCCAAAGCGGAACGCCACCAAGCCGCGCTGCATCTTCCATCTCACTGCCCAGGCCTCGCAAAGCATTACCAACGATAAACGTTGCAAATGGAAAAAGGCCCAAGGCATGAACAAGGGTAAGACCGGGGAAAGCAAAAAATAGGCTTCCCGAGAGCGGCGGCAAAAGTCCAAATTCTGCAAGGTATCCGCCGGGTGACATCAGTAACACCCAAGCAACGGTTTTCAAATAAGCGGGTGTCAGAAAGACAATCCAAGGGATGATCCCAACCGTCTTTCGAAATGGAATATCGCATCGCTGAACGATCAATGCAAAAGCACTACCCAGCAATGTTGCCAATATACCAACAAGACTCGCAAGTTCAACAGAATGCAAAATCGCCAGATAGACGCGTGGCACAACAAATATTCGACCCACCGGTCCAAGGCTCATCAGAAAATTTGGATTATTCGGATTAAACACATCCGGAAAAATCACCTGCATCACAACAAGAAGCAGTGGCAGTCCAATCAAAAGGAAAAAGACAAGATAGACAAGCGTCATCGACACGATGTTTACGATTGTTTGAAGACCGATAGCACGCGCAAAAAGGCCGCGAGGAATATTCGCGACCTTTGGCACTGGCTTCATAAACATTGTCAACGGAAAGATACTTTCAGACGATATTAGCCAAGATCAAGGAACGAACTTAGCCTTGTACCACTGCTTCCAATCAGCCTCGTTCATGGCGGCCTTGGCATCGTCAAGGATAAGGAACTTGATGTCGGCGGGGCGTTCAACCTTAGGTTTTACCCCTTCAACGATCGGCATAAAGAAAAAGTCCGTATCATCGCCTGCCTGCATAGCAGCCTGACCTTCGGCGCTGGTCACGAAAGCAATGAATTTTTTGACGGCATCCATATGCTTTGTCTTCGCGCTAATCCCGAGGCCGATCGGCAAGGCAACAGAGCCGTCCGTCGGATATACCGCGACGACAGGCTCACCCGCCTTCGCTTTTGCGATGATGCCGCTGTCTTGATTGATGCCGACAACTGCATCGCCGGTCAGGATTGCCTTATTGACTTTACCGCCACTTGAAAGACCCGCAAGGGCCTTATTCGTGAGCACTTTCTCCAAAAGCGCCTTGCCCGTGTCGACGCCGTTCGTCTGGAAATATCCGGCGAGCCATTGATAGGCTGGACCAGAAAGATTTGGATCTTTCGCAGCTACTTTGCCGGCGAATTTCTCGAGATCAGCCCAAGATTTTGGCGTCTGATCGGCGGGCACTTTTTTCGTATTCACTTCGATAGCCGTTGTGCTCGCGCCCGTTGGCACGAAAGAATGGCTCTTAGGCAACAAAGCCTTACCCATCTCGGTGTATTTCACGCTGCTGATCGCGTCATCAGGAACAGCCTGAAGGATATGATCGCGCATCATGCGCTCCATCACGGCAGAGCCATCAACCCACACAATATCAAATTGTGGATTATCACCTTCCGCGGCAATCTTACCCAGCACCTCACCCGTGCTACCCGGCTCAACAACATCAACCGTGATGCCCGTCTTCGCGGTAAAGGCTTTCACGACCGTCGGCGCAAAATCGAGCGCGTCATAAACCGTCAGATCCGCTGCCGATGCACCGAATGAAAGGCCAACACAAGCTGCCAAAATAGGCAGACGAACAGAAACGCGCGACGTCATGGTCAAACTCCAAAATTTAAATTGGCGGGATAAAAACCGATGCAGAGGGTGTTATGGTAGGCAACAGATGATCGCCTAATGTAACAAACCGATGACACTCGCGGGCTCATCCATCCAATTAATAAGCGGATTTGCCATTATGGCGACGCCGCAGCGAAGCAATGGACCCTTGTCGCAATAAAAAGGGCCGCGGTGAATACCGCGACCCTTTTTTATGCCTAGACATCAGACACTGCGCTCGAAGGAGATTGTGTGCTCGAAGAGCAACTCTCCCTTAGACGGCTTCTTTAAGTTCCTTGGCGACGCGGAAGGCTACCTTCTTGCTCGCCTTGATCTTGATGGACTCGCCCGTTGCAGGATTACGGCCCATGCGAGCTGCACGCTTCTTGACCTGCAAGATGCCGAGACCGGCCAAACGAATTTTCGCACCCTTCTTCAAACCCTTTACGGTCGCGGCGACGAAATCATCAAAAATCTCGTTTGCCTGCTTCTTGGTGAGACCGTGTGCATCCGCAATTGTTGCTGCGATCTGCTTGATGGTGATCACGTCGACCTTTGCAGCTGCTGCTTTCGGGGCTGCCTTAGCGGCTGCTTTTGGGGCTGCTTTTGCGGCGACTTTGGTTGCGGGTTTCACTGCCATTTATCTATTCCTTTACGAATCACCGCCTTATGCGGCCGATGCGACTTATTACTAGAAAACCTGAGAAATCGATATATTTTGCAAGGATAACTGTGCATTACCCCTCGATTCATTGGGGATTAAGCCCATCTTGGCGCACGAAGTCTTGCTAGAATCGGTAAAATGCGAGGCATTCGATTAACCACCAGCTCCCTTATTATAGAGCAAGAAATCATGATAATAGCGTGAAAAACGCTCATCTTTTGAACTCGCTTCAACAAATCCGGTCAAAATTGCCCTGTTTTTAACTTGTAGGACCGAAAATTAAGGTCCATAAAATCTTTTGTGCGGTGCAGCATATGCCGCTCAAACGGGTGGTCCGTCGACCTTATTACGGATCAATACAGATGGAACGGGAGATCAATACTATGAGAGCCAAAATCGCCATCGTGACGGGCGCTGCCCGCGGAATTGGTGCCGCGATTAGCGCTGCCTTGCACCGTGAAGGTTGGCTGATAATCGGCGTTGACCGTGCCTGGCCGGAAAGCATCGCCCCTTGCTTCAAAGCCATCGAGACGATTGATGTCACCGATTTTGGTGCTGTATCGGCAATGGTCGCACAGATCGAGCAAACCCATGGCCCGATCGGCCTTGTGGTTAATAATGCCGGCATTACGCGCGATGGTGTCGCACATAAAATGGATCCAGCCGATTTCCGCGCCGTACTCGACGTCAATCTTGTCGGACCGTTTCACCTGTGTCGCGCTGTTCTTCCCGGCATGCGCGAACGCGGCTATGGGCGTATCGTCAACATGTCCTCCGTCAATGGCCAAAGGGGACAGGGCGGACAAGCCAATTATGCCGCCGCGAAAGCCGGCCTCATTGCGATGACAAAATCCATCGCCCTTGAAGGGGCGGCCAAAGGCATCACGGCCAATTGCGTCGCACCCGGTTTCATCAAAACCGACATGACAGACGCGATGCGCACGGATATGCGCGACCTCGAAATATCCCGCATTCCAGCAGGCCGTATTGGTACGCCTGATGATATCGCCGAAGCGGTTGTTTATTTGGCGTCCGACAAAGCCGCCTTCATCACCGGTCACGTTATGTCGGTGAATGGCGGACAGTTAATGCCCTAAGGGCTTCATCAAAGTAAAATCCTTTGTCGGCAGCGCAAGGCTCACATCGACCTTGCGCACCAGCCGCTTTTCTTCGCATATTTGTTGTCGGAAACCGAGCGCACGTCTCACTTTCCGCTGTACAGCCCATCGATTGAATGGTCTGATCGCGTAACCCCTTTTTCGGCCCGGAGCATCAGAATTTAAATGCGCTTGAGAATAAAAAAGCCCGCCCATTTGATCGCTTTGGTGGCCTCTTTCACCCTTTCAATTTTTATTCAACGCCCCCTTCATGCAGCCTCACTTCCAGCCGTTGAAGGAAAGGAACAGATGGTCGTATCGGCGCAACATTTGGCTGCCGAAGCCGGGCTCGAAATCCTTAAAGCCGGCGGCAATGCGGTCGATGCGGCGGTCGCGATAGGCTATGCGGAAGCCGTCACCAATCCGTGCTGCGGCAATATTGGCGGCGGCGGTTTTATGACGTTTCATTTGGCCGATGGCAGCGATCACTTTATCAATTTTCGTGAAAAAGCGCCGGCGCTCGCCAGCGCCGATATGTACTTGGAAAAAGATGGCAGTGTGAAAAAAGGTGCGAGCCTTAACGGCTATCTCGCAGCGGGCGTCCCGGGCACGGTCGCGGGGCTAGAATTGGCGCATGATACCTATGGTAAATTACCGCGCGCTCAAGTCCTTGCGCCTGCCATCAAGCTGGCGCGCGAGGGGTTCATTTTAACCCGCGGCGACACGGATATTCTTCAAAACGCCACGGCTAAATTTAAAGCCGATCCTATTCTAGCCAAAATCTTTCTTCGTCCCGATGGCGTGCCTTTCGAGCCTGGCGATCGGCTCGTCCAAACCGATCTCGCACTCACCCTTGAAGCCATCGCCGAGAAAGGCACAGACGGTTTTTATAAGGGTGTTGTTGCCCACAAAATCGCAGATTCCAACGCGGCCAATGGCGGCTTGATCAGCGAAGCGGATCTCGCATCCTATCAAGCGCAAGACATGAAACCGCTGACATGCACCTATCGCGGCTATACGATTCTATCAGCCCCACCGCCTTCCTCCGGCGGCACGACGATTTGCGAAATCCTCACAATCCTTTCGGGCTATGATCTAAAATCGATCGGCTTCCGCTCGGCCCAAAGCATTCATCTGATGGTCGAGGCTATGCGCCACGCCTATCTCGATCGCAACACGCTGTTGGGCGATCCCGACTTTGTCAAAAACCCGCTCGATCGGCTCTTATCCCCCGATTACGCCGCCGCCATCCGCGCGAAAATCGATCCCGATCACGCAATGAAATCATCCGATTTACAAGCCGGTACCGAGCCCCATGAAAAGCCTGAAACGACGCATTATTCAGTGTTGGACAAGGACGGTAATGCGGTAGCGGTGACTTACACGATCAACGGGCTCTTCGGCGCGGGTGTTATCGCCGGCGACACGGGCTTTTTCTTGAACAATGAGATGGATGATTTCACCACCCGTCCCGGTCAGCCCAATCTCTTTGGCCTGGTCCAAGGACCGCAAAACGCGATTGCACCGGGCAAGCGCCCGCTCTCCTCGATGTCGCCGACGATTATAACCCGCGATGGCAAACCGGTAATGGTGTTAGGCTCGCCCGGTGGCGCACGCATCATCACCATCACGCTCGAAACCATTTTAAACCTCGTCGATTACGGCATGGAATTGCAAGAAGCCGTCGATGCTCCACGCTTCCATCACCAGTGGCTACCCGACGAAGTCTATGTCGAAGCGCGCGGCTTCTCGCCCGACACCAAGGCCAAACTCGAAGCCATGGGCTATAAAGTGACCGAACAAGGCCAATGGGGCGCCGTTGCGGCTATCGCCGTCGGGCAACCTAAGCCAGATGCAACCGCAAGCGCTGCCGTGGCTGACATGGCACTATCGGGTAAAATGCGGGCCGGATTTGTCTATGGCGCGAATGATTCCCGCCGGCCCGCCGGTAAAGCTGTGGCCGAATAAGACGCCTGTCCATAGTTCGTTCTGCGGTTGGCACCATGCCGCCTCTGCCTCACCATGGCATAAAATACAAATGATTCTGTATTTTATGGGCGGAGACAACACGTGATCCAGCCTCGATCCATGCGCATCGAGACAAGAGGCCGCCATGGCCTCTGAACCTGCTGTCGCTCTCTCGCCCAAAACTTGGGACGAGATCAAAACCACCACTTGCTATATGTGCGCGTGCCGCTGTGGCATAAAAGTCTATCTCAAAGATGGCACCGTCACCTATATCGACGGCAACCGCGATCACCCCGTCAATAAAGGCGTCATCTGCGGCAAGGGTGCGGCGGGCATCAAGCAACATTATTCCCCCGGCCGTCTCTCAAAGCCCTTGATACGGGTTGGTGAACGCGGCTCGGGCGAGTTCCGCGAAATCGAGTGGGAAGAAGCGCTTCAAACCGCAACCACTTGGCTCGGTGATGTCCGTAAGTCTGATCCAAAGAAACTCGCATTCTTCACGGGCCGCGATCAAAGCCAAGGCTTAACCGGTTGGTGGGCCACCCAATTCGGCACGCCAAACTACGCAGCCCATGGCGGCTTTTGTTCGGTCAATATGGCCGCCGCAGGCCTCTACACCTTTGGCGGCTCCTTCTGGGAGTTTGGCGAGCCCGATTGGAAGCACACTAAATATTTCCTGCTCTTTGGTGTGGCCGAAGACCATGGCTCAAACCCCATCAAAGCGGGGCTTGGAAAACTCAAAAAACGGGGCGCGAAATTCGTCTCCGTTAACCCGATTAAAACCGGCTATTCGGCGATTGCCGATGAATGGGTCGGCGTTCGTCCCGGTACCGATGGATTATTCGTCGGTGCCATTATCCATGAATTGCTCAATGCCGGGCAAATCGATGGCGACTATTTGAACCGCTACACCAATTCGCCATGGCTCGTTATCGATAACAAAGGCGCGGCCGATCACGGTCTTTTCGCACGCGATGAAGATGGCTCAACGCTGGTATGGGACGCGCATAAAAAGGCTCCCGCTCCCACCACCGATCACGACGCCGCGCGCGCGTTGATGGGGCGCTTTACGCTTCCCGACGGGCGCACGGTCGCAACCTCCTTCCAGCTCATTGCGGAGCGCTACCTCGCGCCTGAAAACGCACCCGATGCGGTAGCCGAGCGGTGCGGCGTGCCCGCTGATACCATCCGCCGTATCGCCGCCGAGCTGGCGCATGTCGCGTTCAAAGAAACCGTCACCCTCGATGTGCCATGGACGGATTTCACCGGTCGCCGGCATGACAAAATGATTGGCCGCCCCGTCGCCATGCACGCGATGCGCGGCATCTCGGCGCACGCAAACGGATTTCAAACCTGCCGCGCGATTCACTTGCTGCAAATCATGCTCGGCACCATCGATACGCCAGGTGGCTTCCGTTACAAGGCACCCTTCCCGCGCCCGATTCCACCGCATATCAAACCAACGGGAAAGCCCGATCAAATCTGGCCTAATGAGCCCCTGCCCGGTCCACCGCTCGGCTTCGTCACCGGCCCAGAAGATTTGCTGCTTGCAGCAGACGGCACCCCGCAGCGCATCGATAAAGCCTATTCATGGGACGCGCCGATTGCAGCGCACGGCATGATGCATATGGTCATCACCAACGCCGCCAAGCGCGACCCGTACGGCATTGATGTCTTGTTCATGTATATGGCGAATATGAGCTGGAATTCGGCGATGAACATCCCCGATACGCTCAAACACCTCACCGCCAAAGATGCAACAACCGGCGATTACGTGATCCCGAAAATCATCTATTCGGACGCTTACGCCTCCGAAATGGTGCATTACGCCGATCTGATCTTACCCGATACAACCTATCTCGAACGGTGGGATTGTATCTCGCTCTTGGATCGCCCGATTTCAGAAGCCGATGGTCCCGCTGATTCCATTCGTCAGCCGGTCGTTGAACCCGAACGCGATGTGCGCGCGTTTCAAACCGTGCTGCTTGATTTAGGGGCGCGCCTCAAACTTCCCGGCATGACAACGCCGGAAGGGAATGCGCGTTATCCCGGCGGCTATCCCGATTACATCGTCAACCATGAACGCGCACCGGGCGTCGGTCCGCTCGCGGGTTTTCGTGGGGCGGATGGCACGCAATCGGGCAAAGGCGCACCCAACCCGAACCAGTTACAAGCCTATATCGAGAATGGCTGCCATTGGTTCTACGAGCTGCCCGACGAACATAAATATTTCAAGCATGTGAACAAGGGCTATCTCGACTGGGCCACCGGCTTTGGCCTCATCGGTAAGCCCGAGCCGATCATCCACCAGCTTTATTGCGAGCCCTTGCAGAAATTCCGTTTAGCGGCAGAAGGCCATGGTGCCATTCAACCGCCCGATGGCCACCGCGCCCGCATCATCGAAGCGTTTGATCCGATCCCCTTCTGGTATCCGCCCTTTGAGGGCGACATGATCGACGAAGCAGCCTTCCCCATGCACGCGGTTACGCAACGCCCTATGGCGATGTATCACGCTTGGGGCTCACAAAATTCTTGGCTGCGTCAGATCCTTGGTCGCAACTGGCTCTATATCGCCAAAGAGCGCGCGCATTCGCTAGGCATTGCAGATGGCGATTGGGTAACGGTCACCTCCCATCACGGCCAAATCAAAGGCCAAGCCAAACTCATGAACGGCGTAAACCCGGATACGGTCTGGACATGGAATGCGATTGGCAAACGCTCCGGCACTTGGGGCCTTAAAAAAGACGCGCCCGAAGCCAAGCAAGGCTTCTTGCTCAACCATTTGATCTCCGAACTCTTGCCCGAGCGCGAAGGCGGTTATCGCTTCTCCAACAGCGATCCGGTAACGGGCCAAGCCGCATGGTATGTTCTGCGCGTTCGGGTCGAAAAATCGTCCGTTCAATCCAATATCAGCAGCCCACAATTCCCGACGCTCAAAAACCTTGGAGTGGGTCAATGACCGCATTGCCTCAAACCACCGCTAAAAAACTAGGCCTTGTGATTGATCTCGATACCTGTGTCGGCTGCCAAGCCTGCGCCACCTCATGCAAAGAGTGGAACACGCAAGGCTATTCCGCACCGCTTACGGACGAAGACACGCGCGGCGCCGATCCGCATGGCCCATGGCTTAATCGCATTCATGGCTATGAAGTCGAAGACACCACTGGCAAAGACAGTCGCGTGGTGCATTTCCCGCGCTCGTGCCTGCATTGCGAAACACCCGCCTGCGTCACCGTCTGCCCAACAGGTGCATCCTATAAGCGCGCGGAAGATGGCATTGTTCTCATCAACCCCGATACCTGCATCGGCTGCAAACTCTGTTCATGGGCCTGCCCCTACGGTGCGCGCGAATATGATGTGCAAGAAGGCGTGATGAAAAAATGCACGCTCTGCGTTGATCGCATCTATAACGAGAATTTCGAACCCGAAGACCGCCAACCGGCTTGCGTCAAAGCGTGCCCGACGGGCGCGCGCCATTTCGGTGATTTGGGCGATGAAAACTCCGCCGTCTCGCAACTGGTCAAAGAGCGCGGCGGTTTCGATCTCTTACCAGAAATGGGCTACAAGCCGACCAACAAATATTTGCCGCCACGCGCCAAACGCGACACGCCGCAAGCGGGCATCGAAGCCCTGCCAAAAGGCGATGGTTCAGCCATGGACCGTTTGTTTAAATTGGCCGATCGATTGCTGAGCGGAAACTAAACCAATGAACCCCGCTTATTCCGTTATTTTCTTCACCACGGCATCGGGCGCTGGCTACGGGCTCTTGGCGCTCTTAGGCTTAACCGCACCCACACTCGGTCAATCCGCATCACCCGTTTTTGTGCTCGTTTCTATGATCATCGCCCTAGGCCTGATCACCGCAGGGCTTTTATCGTCCACCTTGCATCTAGGCCATCCGGAACGCGCCTGGCGCGCGCTCTCGCAATGGAAAACATCATGGCTCTCGCGTGAAGGGGTTGCGGCTATCCTCACCTATCCTTTCGCTCTCGCCTTCGGCCTAACCTGGTCGGGTCTATACCCTGCCCCTGACGCCATCGCCCCCCTTGGTGCGATAACAGCGATCATGTCCTTCATCACCGTGTTTACAACGGGCAAAATTTACGCCTCGCTTAAAACCATTCGCGCTTGGCATCAGCCTTTAACGGTGCCTGTCTATCTCTTCTTTGCATTGAGCTCGGGTGCCGCATTATTTCTCGCGCTTTCAGCCATTTTTATGCGGGATGCCGGATCTGTTTCGACCGTTGCTCCTGTAACGATCCTCGCGCTGGCCCTTCTCAAATTTCTCTATTGGCGCGCGATTGATCAAGCGACGCGTGATCGCACAATGGGCAATGCAACCGGCCTCGGTCCGAATGTCCGTCAATGGGAAGTACCGCACACCACTAAAAATTTCGTGCAACGCGAAATGGGGTTTGTCGTGGCACGGCGTCACGCCAAGCGTCTGCGTGCATTGTTCTTTTTCCTGTTGCTTTGCGCTGGCCTATTAGAGCTTTTAGCCGTCCGTATGCCGCTCGTCGCGGTCTTAGCGTTTGGCATCACCTTTTTGGCAGCATGGGTCGAGCGTTGGTTGTTTTTTGCCGAGGGCGAGCACGTCGTCACGTTGTTTTACGGTAACCCTCAAACCTAGCGCCTAACCAAAGACATCCAACGTTGCCAGTTTGAGGCCGTCTAGCACGGCCTCTTCCGCGCTACGCGGCGTAAGCGCATCGCCGATAATGTGAACGCCGATGCCCGTGCCATCCAATTCATCGGCTAACCCATGCACGCGTTCATGGCCTTGCGACAAGACCAGCGTATCAACCTCTTCCATCAAGATCGGCTCGCCCGATGTTGCGTGTTGAAAATAAACGGTCGATTCATCCGCACCAAAAAGCCGCGCATAGGGAAAGATTTCTACGCCTAATTTGTGCAAGCGTCCCACCATCTCATCGCGCACATAAAACGGCAGCGATTGGCCCGCCATTAATCCATCGACACAGAGCCGCACATGCCGCCCCTCGCGGGCCAATTTTTCGGCAACGCCCATGCCGATCCAGTCCGGCTTCCATTCGGCAATCACAACACGCCCGCCAATATTGGCTTCGCCCTTCAACACCTGCCAAGCGGTAACAACATGCGCGTCCTCGCTGCCTTCAAAGGCAGGGCGTCGTGGCGTCGCACCCGTTGCGACAATCACCGCATCGGGCCTCTCGCGTTCAACGGTTGCGCGGTGAAGCGGCGTATTCCGTTTTACCGTCACGCCTGCCAATTCCATCTCGCGCGTCAAATTGGTGACGATGCCGCCGAACTCCGCGCGCCCGGGCAAGAGTTGCGCGAGCAAGGCCTGCCCTCCTAAATGCGCAGCCGCTTCAAACAAAGTGACATCGTGACCACGTTCAGCGAGCACCGCCGCAGCCTTCATCCCCGCAGGTCCACCACCCGCAACAAACAGTTTTTGACGCACCGTTGTAGGGGTTTTTCTAGCCGCCAATGTCGTCTCGCGTCCCGTTTCGGGAAACTGAATGCACGAGATCGGATAGCCTTTGTGAAAATGTCCGATACAGGCCTGATTGCACGCAATGCATGCGCGAATATCGTCAGCCTTTCCTGCTTTTGCCTTGTTGGGCATTTGAGGATCAGCGATTAACGCGCGCGTCATCCCGCATAAATCGGCCTGTCCGCTTGCCAATACCGTTTCGGCAATTTGCGGCTGATTAATGCGGCCAGTAACGATCACGGGTTTCGTGACAACCCCTTTGACCAGCGCGGCAAACGGCGCAACATAAGCCGTTTCATAAAACATCGGCGGCACAATATGAATTGCACCCGAAAGCGAAGCGGAGTTTCCGGCAATCACGTGAAAATAATCAAGAGCACCTTCAGCATCTAACGCTTTACACACGTCCAAAACTTCTTGCGCCACAATCGCTTCCGCGTCGCGCTCATCCCCTGAAATACGTAAACCAATGACAAATTGCGCACCGACTTCCGCACGAATAGCAGCAGCAACTTCGGATAAAAACCGCATCCGGTTGTTGAGGCTTCCACCGTAGCGATCATCACGCAGATTGACATGCGGATTTAAAAATTGCGCCGGTAAATAGCCATGGCTTGCGACAATCTCGCACCCATCGAGACCCGCCTCTTTCAAACGCCGTGCCGATGATGCATAGCCCGCAATAATCTCAGCAATCATCGCGTCTGAAAGTGCGACCGGCATCACATGAAAGCGTGAATTTGGCACCGCAGAAGGCGCGTAAGCAACAGGCGCCGTGCCGTCATCCGTTTCCATAATTTCACGGCCGGGATGAAACAATTGCCCGAAGATTTTTGTGCCCTGCGCATGCACGCGCTTGGCCAATTCTCGATACCCGGGAATGCAATGATCATCATCGGCCATCAACATATGCGCGGTATAGCGCGCCGTATGATGCACACCTGCCACTTGCGCGATGATCAATCCCGCACCACCTTTAGCCCGCGCCTCGTGATAGGCAATCAAGCGATCCGTCACATGGCCATCATGCGCCATAACCGTATCATGACCCGTCGAAACAATACGGTTCTGAAGGGCTAATCCGCTTCCAAGCGTCAGCTCTGAGAAGAGATGATCAAACATCACGAAAATCCCTTTTATTATGCCTCAAACGGCCCCAGCTTTGTCCGCAAAGCGCGCAAACTGGCCATGCGTTCATCGCGCCAAGCAAGTTTACGCGGCAAGTCGGCGACAGGCAAAGCAGCCCGCATGGAATCGTGCAGCATCCCCACCAATTTTTGCGTGACAACAGGAGCGGTTGCCCCCCGCTCATTCGCCAAATCATTGAACATAAAACCATAGCGCTTCAGATAATCGGCAATGCCACCCGGCGCGTTCAAATCAATCCCTTCCAGCGGGCCAAGAAAGGCCCAGCGCAAGCCAAATCCATCGCTGATCAATCGATCAATATCTTCCGGCGACATCAAGCCATCTTCAATCACGCGAAACATTTCGGTGAGTAAAGCGCCCTGCAACCGGTTCATCACAAAGCCCGGCTGCTCGCGTTTCACCATCACCGGCGTCTGACCAATCGCTTGCATCAATTCATACACAATCTCGACCGTCTCAAGCGAGGTGAAGGGCGCCGGCACAATCTCGACCACCGGAATTAAATGCGGCGGCGCGGCCGGATGCGCGACAATGCAGCGATGCCTTCCTAAAATCTCGCCTGCAAAGCGGGATATGCCAAAGCTCGACGTCGAACTCGCCATCACCGCATCGGGCGGCGCGTGGTGGTCAAGATCACGAAATAAAGTGGCCTTAACCGCAAGATCTTCTTCCACCGCTTCCATCACGAAGCCAGAATCGGTGACCGCTTCCACTAAATCCTCATGAATCGTAACCCGAGCCAGAATGGATTCCACCGAAACATCAGGCCTAATCACCTGAGCGCGCTGGGCGGCACCTTGAATTTCTTGCAGAATTTCCGGGCGCGCACCCTTCCGCCGCGATAAAATCCGCACCGAAACACCCGCCCGCGCAAACACAACGGCCCATGATCGGCCGATAATCCCGCCACCGATCACTGAAATATGCGCCATTCTGGTTTCCTATCGTCGATTTTCACGTACCGAAGACTTGACGGTTCATCTCCCGTTTTGGCAAGGCCTGTTAAACCTATTTTCGCTTTGGCAAACAGAAACCCTTCGCCTATAAGGCCGTTATGTCCCAGTTAAAAATCCTTGTTACCGGCGCGGCCGGATTTATCGGCTTCCATGTATCCCGTCGCTTATTGGCGGAAGGCCACATCGTCACAGGGTTTGATAATCTCAACCCCTATTACGATGTGACACTGAAACACGCACGCCTTGCCGAATTGGCCAAAGAAAAACACTTCACCTTTGTTGAAGGTGATCTGGCGGATTCAGATGCGGTGGACGCAGCCTTCAAAGCCGGACACTTCACGCATGTCGTTAATCTCGCCGCCCAAGCCGGCGTGCGCTATTCGCTCAAAAATCCGAAAGCCTACGGGGACGCTAACCTCACAGGCTTTTTAAACATTCTTGAAGCCTGCCGCCATAACGCGATCAAGCATCTTGTTTATGCGTCATCCTCGTCGGTCTATGGCGCGAACACGGCCATGCCCTTCTCGGTACATGACAATGTTGATCATCCTTTGTCGCTTTATGCGGCAACGAAAAAAGCCAATGAGCTGATGGCGCATTCTTACGCCCATATGTTTGGCTTGCCTTCAACCGGCCTTCGCTTCTTCACCGTCTACGGTCCATGGGGCCGCCCCGACATGGCGATGTGGCTGTTTGCCGATGCGATTTTAAAAGGCGAGCCGATTACACTGTTTAACCACGGCAAAATGCGGCGCGATTTCACCTATGTCGATGACATTGTCGAATCGATTGCTCGCTTGGTTCCTAAAACCGCTGAACCCAATCCCAATTGGGATGGTGCAAAGCCAGATCCGGGCACGAGCAAAGCCCCTTGGCGCGTTTACAACATTGGCAATAACAGCCCCGTCGAATTGATGGATCTCGTTAGCACGATGGAAAAGGCGCTCGGCATCGAAGCCAAGAAAATTTTAGCCCCCATCGAAATCGGTGACGTGCCAGAAACCTATGCCGATGTCGACGCGTTGATGGAAGCGGTAGATTTCAAACCTTCAACACCGCTGGATGTCGGCGTTGGCCACTTCATCAGCTGGTTCCGGCAGTGGCGCGGTAATCGTTAAAAATAATCGCCGTCATTGCGAACGATAAGCGAAGCAATGACGGCCAATGTATAAACCTCATCCCGCACGCACCCACTGCGTTGCGACCAACACTGGCCAAAGGTCGTTATGACGATCAATGCTACCGGTGCAATGCTGCTGCCAGGCTTGCGTGATCGGTGCGACATCAAACAAACCGTCTTGTTTAAGCGCGTGAGGATTCAATAAGTCCTCAGCCCATTCACGCAATGGGCCACGCAGCCATTGAGCGAGAGGAACGCCGAAGCCCTTTTTGGGCCGCTCCACCATCGCCTTCGGCACATGACGATAAAGCACCTCGCGCAAGATCCATTTACCTACGCCTTCACGACGTCGCAAATGCATCGGCAGCGAGAGCGCGAATTCAACGATACGATGATCCAGCATCGGCACGCGCGATTCAAGCGAAACACCCATTGATGCGCGATCAACCTTCACCAAAATATCATCCGGCAAATAGCCCACCATATCGCGCGCCATCATGCTTTCAAGATGGCTCAACGCCACGCCATCAAAGGCATCAAGCGAAGTATGTTTTGTAACCGAAAGACCCAAGACAGGAACCGCCTGCCCCGCCCAATGGCCTAAAAGCCGCTCCGTCGTCTCATGCGCATCACGCGCGCCTACAACCGATGCTGCGAGCCGCATTTGTCTTGCAAGCTTGCTCTGCCCTAACGCTCCGGCCAAAGGAGCCGCGAGCTCGCCGCCAAATCCGATGATCTGTCGCAATGGCAAAGGCAGAGCATCATTTAACCGGAAGAAACGCTCCGCCATACCATAGGTGTTATAGCCACCAAATAATTCATCGCCAGCATCCCCCGAAAGCGACACCGTGACTTGAGAGCGTGCCAGTTTAGAAACGAGAAAGGTTGGCACCTGTGAAATATCGGCAAGCGGCTCATCATAAAGCTCGGGCAAAAGCGGAATGACATCCAACGCATCGCGCGGCGAAATCTGCACCTCGGTATGGTCGGTTCCAAGATGGCGCGCCACATCGGCGGCATAAGGCGCCTCGTTAAAAGCATCTTCCTCAAAACCAATCGTAAAAGTACGAATAGGCCGTGATGCTTGTTGTTGCATGAGCGCAACGATCACAGAGCTATCAATGCCGCCGGATAAAAAAGCCCCCACGGGAACATCGGCAACCATCTGCAACGCAATCGAATCCGAAAGCAGTCCTTCGAGCGCCTCAACCGCATCCTGATCATTGCCACGGAAGGGAACATCTTTTCCAAGAATAGCCGCATCCGATACCGACCAATAGGCCGAAACAGAAGGCTCTTTCTGGTGTAAGGAGACGGTTAAAACACAACCCGGCGGCACTTTTGCAATACCCCGATAAATCGAATGCGAGCCGCCAATATATTGCCGCCGCAGCAAATCCCCCAAAGCATCGTGATCAATCTCTGCTTCAAACTTTGGATGGGCTTTTAACGCCTTAAGCTCCGAGCCAAATAGAAACACGCCTTTCGACCAGCCGTAATAAAGCGGCTTCTCGCCCATCCGGTCGCGCGCCAGCGTAAGCGTTTGTTCTTTGATATCCCACAGCGCCATCGAGAACATGCCAACGGCTTGCTTTAAGGTTTCAACAACACCCCAATTTTCAAAACACGCCAGAAGCGTTTCGGTGTCCGAATGACCGCGCCAAACAGGCGCCTCGCCTTCCGATTCCAAAACACGGCGCAACGCTAAATGATTATAGATCTCGCCATTCCACACGAAGTGATATCGTCCACGCGGCGAGCGCATCGGTTGATGGCCTGCAGCCGATAAATCGACAATCGCCAATCGGCGATGACAAAACCCAACACCTGCTTCAGCATCCAGCCACACGCCGTCATCATCGGGGCCACGATGCGCAATACGGTTTGCCATTGCACGCAAAATATCTTCGCCTGCACGGTTAACATCTCGATCCAGAAATCCAGCCAATCCACACATTCGCCTAGCCCCTCAACAAACGATACGAGCGCAAAGCAATGTGACTCATAAACCTTGTCACGCGTTCAACCCTATCGAACGGTGCCTCAACTGAAATGGCCTCACCAAAGCCGATGATCGATGAGTGGTGCGCCTTTAGAAATTCAATTCGATGGGCAATGGCTGCATCGCTCATCGTATTAACATGCAAGCAGATTGTCTCAACGCCGAAGCCAAGCCCAAGCGGCTGAGCAAGAAGCTGCGGTAAGGCCACAAGACCATCAAGATCATAGGCATAAAACCCATAGCCATCGGTAAGGGCTGAAAAATCGAGCGCCTTTAACGCCTTTAGTGTATGGGCGTCGAACGAGTGCGAAGGCGCCATAAACACGCCATGCCACACGCCTTCGCGCACTAAAATATCTTTGCCGGCTGATAGCCTGTCAAATTGCTCTTGATAAGAGAGCCCCGCAAATTCAGATTTGCGACCAATGCCGAGCAAGCCGCGTTCCTTTGTTGCGTAGACATGCGTGTAGCCATGCTGCGCGATGGTCCAGCCCTTCAATGATTTTTCGCGTAACCAAGGCCAAAAATCAGCCCGCTCTTGTTCAACCGATAGCGAGGGATCCTGACAATCCGGCACAACCCCAATCAAATAGGGCAATGAAAGCTCGTCGGATACCGTTTCAAACGGCTTGAATTTGCTCCAAGCCATGCCGGGCGTGATATCATCAAAGCGGATTAAATAGCGGGTCGGCATCGTCGTGGTATCATTCCGTCAATCAAATGGGGTTAACAGGAGCGAAATCACGGTTTACTGCTTCGCAAGACCCAACACATTCCTTAAAACTACACCATACCCTTTCGCCTGCCGAGCCTGAATTACTGATGAACAAATCCAAAGTCCTGCATCTTGTGATCGATCTTTCCGACTTTGGCGGTGCGGAAATGACGCTTTTGCGTTATTTGTCCCAAACGGAGGCGGCCGCAGACCATCACGCCGTTTTAACGCTCAAGCCCATCAAGCCCGGCCCATCGGTTGGTGACGAAATCAGCAAGCTCGGCATCGCTGTTCATTCCTTAAACATCAGCGGTTTAAAAGGAATGATCGTAGCCCTGCCAAATCTTGTTCGGGCAATCGACGTGCAGCGACCCGATGTCCTATCCGCATGGCTTTATTACCCGAGCCTGCTGGCAACCGTTTTACGTCCGTTCCTAGCGAGCAAACCGCGCCTTGTCTGGCATATTCGCAGCCTGCCCTTTGTCGCATTCAACGATAAGCCCGCCCGCTGGTTGGCCCAACGCGCGCTTGCATTTCTGTCGCACATTCAGCGCGTGCAGATTGTGTCCAATTCCGAAGCCTCGCGCCAAGCGCACGCATCAATTGGCTTTCGCACCACGCCTGCCCTATGGGCCGTCATTCCCAATGCCGTCGACACGGTCCTTTATGCGCCCGATCAGGAGGCCCGCAATAAAATCCGCACGGCGCTTGCGCTAACCGATACCATGATCGCAATCGGTGCCGTTGGTCGCAATGTTCCTGAAAAGGGCTATCCCGATTTATTCGCCGCCTTTGAAGCCTTGCGTGATGATCTTCCCGCAGCCTTTTCCGAAAGACTTCACCTTGTAATCGCCGGCCGAAATGTCACCGTCGATGATCGTGCCATCAAAGCCCTTATAGAGCGCAGCCGTTTGCCAAAAGACCGGTTTCATCTCTTGGGGCCGCGCAATGATATTCCGGACATTCTCAATGCTCTGGATCTTTTCGTCATGCCGTCACGCTCTGAATCCTTCCCGAATGTACTGGCGGAGGCGATGGCCGTCGGATTACCTGCCATTGCAAAGGATGTCGGCGATTGTCGGGTCGTTCTCAACCAAGACCGCTTTATTGCAACATCCGATACGCTGGCCACACGAATGGCCATGCTGTTATCGCTGCCATCGAATGACCGGGAAGCGATTGGACTAGAAAACCGCAAACGCGTTGAAGAGCATTACACCAAAGAAAAAATGACACTGGCGTTTGACGCCGTCTTTCAACCCGCTGCCGCGATGCCGAACCTAAAATAAATCTGCTTTACAAATTCAAGCACGAATTGCGCCGCAACAGCCGGATCTTTCCACCAGTGAGCGGGTGCAACGCAGCCTTGCTGGCACGTCACTTGAACGCTTGATTGCGGCAATGCGGCTTGGAATATCGCTAGCGCCCGACGCGAATGGTAATTGGTCGTCACCACAATGAAGCTTGGCGATTGATCGCCAACTTTGTCCCGCAACGCTTTGGCTTCATCGCGTGTCGTTAAACTGCCATTGCCGAAAAACACAAGCTTGTCGGAAGCAACGCCCAGATGTTCCAAAATCTGACGCTTGATCTCGGTACGATCCGGCGCGTGATATCCAAGCGCTTCAACAATCTGTTCGATGTCATCGGGATGAGCCGGCTCACCATTGCTGATCCAGATATCGCTCACAAGACCTTGATCGAGCAACTCTTTCGCGCGCAGCAACCGCGCATTATTGCCGTCCAACACCACGGCATGATCGGCCTTTATTAAAGGTACATCGACCATCAAAAGGCGCTCAAGATTAATACCGATCAACACCGCTGCAATTACGCCAAAGGCGCAAAGCGTCGCGAAAATCCGCCACAGAGTGGTCAGCACCATTCTCATGCGTGCGCTTTCAAAGCCTTGGTGAAGCTTTCAACCACACGATCTTGCGTGGCGTGATCCAGATAAGGATGCATCGGCAAGCTGAGTACGTCTTGTGCCAAACGCTCGCTTACAGGCAAGCCATTTCCAGCCAAGGGAAAATGCCGATAAGCAGTCTGCAAATGCAAAGGCTTCGGATAATAAACCATCGTCGGAATGCCATCCTCTTTCATCGCCGCAATAATCGCCGCACGCGCTGCACCCGGCACCAACACCGTATATTGCGCCCATGCGGACACAACATCCGGCAACACTTTAGGCGTAGGCACCAAAGCCCTTAAATGCTCTGAATAACGCCGAGCCACCTGATCGCGCGCAACAACTTCATCGCCAAGGATTTTCAGCTTCTCGATCAATACAGCGGCTTGCAACGTATCCAACCGACCGTTTAATCCGATCCGCACATTATCGTATTTGTCGCTGCCCTGACCATGCACACGAAGCGAACGCAGCACCGCGGCCATCTCCGGATCGTCGGTAAAAATAGCGCCCCCATCCCCATAGCACCCCAACGGCTTAGACGGGAAGAAACTTGTCGCCGTCACATGCCCGATGGTGCCCACTTTGCGGTTCTTAAACGCACCGCCAAAGCTTTGCGCCGCATCACTCATCAACCATAAACCATGCTTGGCAAGGATAGGCTCAATGGCATCGTAATCGGCAGGTTGACCGAATAAATCAACCGAGATCACGCATTGCGGCTTGAGCCCATCAGCCTTGGCTTTCACAATGGCCTGCTCCAAGCTTGCCGGATCCATGTTGAACGTATCGGGCAACACATCGACAAAGACAGGCGTCGCACCAAGCCAAGCGACAACTTCTGCCGTCGCAGCAAACGTAAAGCTCGGACAAAACACAGCGTGCCCGGGGCGGATATTTTTGGCCATTAAAGGCATGGCCAAAGCAACGGTACCGTTCGAAACCGAGATGCATTCTTTGGCGCCACAAAACGCGGCAAGATCGGCCTCAAGCGTTTTTACTTCAGGGCCCAATATATATTGACCATGATGGGCCACGCGTAACAAGCCAGCATCAATAGCTGCACCAATACGCGCGCGCTGTGCGCCTAGATCAATGAAGGGAATAGCAGCCGTCATCACATCACCCTTATAAAGCTTCGGCCGTCTGGCCCGTCGCCACTTTGCCGTGTTGAATTTCTATTTTTCGATCCGCCACCGCGACCAAAGCCGGGCGATGCGTGATCGACACAATCGTCATTTGACCTTTGAGCTTCGCAATGGTTTCCACGACAGAGGCTTCCGTCGCGCCGTCCAAAGCACTTGTTGCTTCATCGAGCACCAGCAAACGCGGCTCACCCAACAAGGCACGCGCTAGCGCGATGCGTTGCCGTTCCCCACCCGAAAGCCTGCTGCCGGCATCTCCGACAATCGTTTTTAGCCCGCCCGGCAAACGATAGACAAAATCGGCCGACGCTAACCGTAAAGCCTTTTCAATCGCGGCATCCGTCGTGTCAGGCCGGATCCAACGCAAATTATCTTCAATCGATGCATGAAACAGCATCGGGTCTTGACCCAAATAACCTACCCCTCGACGCCACTCCGAAACGGCAAGCGTATCAAGCCTGTGATCATCAATGCGCACCACGCCAGACTTGATCCGGCGAAGACCTAACATACAATCGAGCAAGGTTGTTTTGCCCGCACCCGTCGGACCGGTCAGAACGACAAATTCGCCTGATTGGATGGTCAGATCAACACCATCAAGAATCGTACGCTCGCCAATAACGACATGAACCTTTTCTAGCGCGATGGAAGCAGGACCTGAATCAAGCCGCCCCGCACCTTCAGCCGCCAAAAAGCGCTCGGCTCTGCCTTCAGCTTCCGTCGCCATCAACGTTACCGCATCAAAGGCCGGCAAAACGAGACTGATCGATTGCTGGCACTGCCGTAATCCGGTTACCTTCGGAAACAGACGAATAAACATGGCAACAATCACAATGACAGTACCCACATCAACCGCCAACAGCGTGGGGCCTGCAACAAGCAACAAGATCACGACAAAACCGCTCGCATATTCAAAAATGGCGCGCACGATTTGAACATCAAACGCATTCGAAAAGGTGAGATCGCGAAGCCGCATCACGGTGCGCGAAAGCCGTTCAACCGCCCGGTCTTCGGTCGCAGTCGCTTTCACAAATTTCGCGCCCGCCACCAATTCGCCGGCATCCGATTGCAAATCGGCATTCACGGTTGTCATTTCCTCGCCCACCAAAAGACCCCGACGAACAAGGCCAACCGACACGATGAACAAAAACGTGCCCGCGCCAAACAGCATCGCGACAACAACAGGCGCAATCACAAGGGCCACGGCAATTTGCACGCTAATAAAAAGAACGGAGGAGAGAATAAGATTGGCTTGGTAAAACGCGCCACCCAAACGAACGGGCTCGGTAATGCCGGCAGAAATCAAATCGCCCGCGCGGCGCTCGCGGAAAAATCCAAACTCGGATCCAAAATAGGCCGCAAACAAACGTCTTTGCCAGGCCGCTACATATTCGGTCTGAAGCTTTGCACCCAAATAGGCTTGCGCCAAAAAAACAATGACGCCAAACGCCATCAAGCCAATCGCAACCCCTGCAATCGCCGAAGCGGTTACGGGCAGACCCACAAACATTAGCGCTGAATTGATCGATTGCGTTACCCGATCATCGCCAGCCCCCGATGTTCCACCAACGGCTTTGAGAAGGGGAAGCAAGGCTGCAACGGCCGCGCCATCCAATAGAGCGTTCAAAAACGTCAACACGACCAGAAGCGGCAAACGCCGACCGGTAACCCGATAGACATCACGGAAAAGCCTGAGCAATGAAGGCAACATCACGCGACACTCCGTTCAACCGGTGGCCGCAACCGATGCGAACCACCCTTCCATTCGCTCCCGAAAAAGCGCCGATCCGCAATCGCCGTGATCAGGGAAGAAAGATGATCCGCGCGCGCCGAAACCGAATGGAGATCCATAACAAGATGCTGTCCCGCGCTTGCCATATGCTGAGCCCGATCAGGATCAGCAACAAGTAAATGATGCACATCGATCAATTCGTTTGGTTCGGCAACCACGCAATTGACGCCATCGATAAACCCCGCTTCGGCAAAGCCGTGAAAAGGTCGGCACACGAGCACGGAGCCCGCAGCCGGAATTTCAAAAAATTTCCGGATGGGCATCGCAAGGCCAGAACCACACGTATACGAATAACGCGTTGCCGCAATACGCGAGGCAAAATCGGCATTGAGCAATTTTTGCACAATCCGCCTTTCGCCCCGCATCAATCGCGTTTTCTTCAAAAGCGAAACGATCTTTCTGAGCTTACTATCAATAATTGGCTCAATACCATTGTGCACAAGATGATCACGCGCCACTTGACGCGCATGATATTGCACGCCCATCACCGACCAAAATTCGCGCCTGCTGACGAGAGGCGAAACAGAAAATTCATTATCCGAAACGAAATGCGGCAGTGAGGCGATGCGGTGCTTTTGACTGCGGCAAAACTCGGCCCAAATATCGGTGGTAATCGAGGCAAAGCGCTCAAAGCTTAGCTGTGGCATATCGTATTTAAACGGGCAAAATTCCTCGCCAAAACCGATGAAGAAATCCGCCGACGCGTCGATTCTATCCCGCTCGCGCGCAGTCCAGTTATAAAAATCGTTTTCGAGCAATATCGCGATACGTGGCAGAGTGAGGGCCGAAAACTGCTTGGCAATAATGGGCAAAAATAGAAGGTCCTCGGCTTGGCCTTCATAGGCATAGGCCGCGCGCACATTCGCCGCATAGCGCGCCGGATCAACGCTGTCGGAAAACAACACGAGTGTATTGGTCGCCACCGCATCAAAGGGGCCGTTCCTCTCAATGAAAGCCGGCAGACCGATCGCCAAAACGTCAGATGAAACGTGGCCAGGCCCGAAGAAGCGAACATCGCACCCTTTCATCAACGCCACCGGCAAAAGATTGCGCGTTGGATTGATAAAGCTCGCATTCACATCGACATAAAGAAGGCGCTTCGACATTATGCGGCCTCCATCACGCGGCGCATCTTAGCCACTCTTTGGCGCTGATAGCGAGGTAGATTAAACGCATCGACGAAAGGGGAGAGAAGCAAGGATCGCATCGCGTCAACATTATATTTCGTTTCAACGCGAAGCTTGGCCGCCTCCGCAATCACCTTTGCCTCATGAGGCGCTAACAGCCATTGTCGCAAAACAAGGGAAGCCGCCTCTATGTTGCGATGAGGAACCAAGACACCATTATCACCACTCGTAATCAGTGCCGCATGGGTCTCGTGATCATAGGCGACCGTTGCAATACCGGCTGCAAGCGTTTCAAGGAGTGCTGAGCCCTGCATTGGCGCAATCGAAAGCTCGCATGCTTTCAAAATCGACATCGCCTGCTTGTGCGGCACAAGTCCCGTGATCACAACCCGATCTGCAAGCCCTGCCTCAAGAGCGCGCGCTTCGATTATCGCGCGATCAAGTCCGTCGCCAACAAAAATCAGGCTTCCCGCCAAGCCGCCAGAAACCGCCTTTGCAAAAATCTCAAACGCATCAACGGCGAGCTTTTCAGGATGCAATCGGCCGAGTACCACAATGCGTGGCCCCTTAGCTCGCTTGACGCTATCGGGTGCATCCTCTGCATCAGCCCCCGCAACTTCGCGCAGATCCAATGGCTGAATCCAAGGCGAAATCTTTTCCTCATCCATACCTTTCGACGTGTAGTAAGGCGGAGAGAGCGAAGGCGCGCCGGTATAACGATCAAACACGCGATAAGCGATGCGATACCAATACGGCAATATGGCTTTAATGACGGCTGGAAAATATTGCTGGAACGGCAAAATATCTTCCCAATAGGCTTCAACCATACATATGGTCGGCAACGCCCGCGTACGGGGTGAAATCAACGCCATTGCAGCAGGAATATGCGGCCCAACCGTTTGCACAACATCCGGCTTAAATGTTTCAACGATGTGATCCATAAAAGCGCGCGCTTTGGCAACATGCTTCAGGCCATTAAGCAGCAGCTTTAACCCACGCTCAGAACGGTCAAAGGCGAGCTCGCGGTAGATTGTGGTATCATCAATGCGCCGTTCAATATTCTCGCGACCAAAAGGTACGACATAAACAACTTCATCAAACATACGTCCAAGATTAAACTGCAATTCAAGCGAGACCGGATCATCGAACCGAATTTTGCCATCGCGGATCAATTCATCGACCGTGTTATAGCCGATCATCATCAAACGGCGCGGCATCTCTTGAACAGTGGTCATCGCGATGGGTCCCTGCCGTCATAAACGAGGCGGGCATCGGCTCCTTCACCTTCGACACGACCCAACACCCGTGCCGGCGTACCGCCAACAATTGTTCCATCCGGCACATCGCGATTAACCAAACTATTGGCCGCAATCACGCAGCGAGAACCAATCGTGACACCTGCAATAACCACCGCCTGCGCGCCAATATAGGTATTCGAACCAATCACAACAGAGCCCTTACGGGCGCCTTGCACGCCGCCCGATACAGCCCAGAGCACCGTATCATGCGTGTAGATATGAACACCCGTGGAAACAGAAACGAAATCACCAATTGTAAGGCCGCCACCCGATCCATCGAGCATCGTATAAGGACCAATCCAGCTATTCCTCCCGACACTTACCTCGCCCATCACAACGCACGAGTCATAGATGCTCGTCTTCTCGCCAAAGCCTAATATCTTGGCGCGTTCCCAGCGATCAAATTGCGCATCTGCGAAAGGTAGGCTGCGGTTAAAATTCGAGCGCAATTCTTCATCGCGGCGCTGATGCAGCGCGTGCAACTGTTCCCTCAGCTCGGACACCGTGTCGGTCATATCATCCCTCAAAGAGGTCCAGCCATACTTCGAGATACAAAAGTGACCAGATCAGCAAACGACGATTCTGGCGACCATCCAAATGGTCCATGATAAGGGCTTGCGCCGTCGTGCGATCAAGATAATTCCAAAGCTTCGCATTGGGGTTCAACAAAGTACGACGCACATAGTCAATGCTCTCGCCGCGGAACCAGCTCGCGTCCGGTGCTGAGAAGCCCTGCTTCAACGCTTGGGTCACATCCTCAGGGATATATTTCGACATGGCCGACCGCAAAATCAGTTTGCCATCATTGGTCTTGCCGAAATAGGTCGCGGTTTTCGAGCCCGGCGTATTCTCGTCAAGCTTCAAGACCTCGCCGAGATTGGCAAGCTTCATCGTCACCGGAATACGACCCGCATAGTCGACAAGGTCATTATCCAAAAACGGCACGCGGCTCTCAAGCGATTGCGCCATCGAGAGCTTGTCTTCCACCACCAGCAAGCCGTGCATAAAGGTCTTGGCTTCAAAATAGAGCGAGTGGTTGATGTAATCCTGCGGCGTTTTCAACTCGGCATCGTGGTGGGAAAACACATTGCGGAAAATCGCACGCGGATCAGCATTGCGGCCCTCGGAACCCAAAGGCGCGATTAAATCCGAGAACGATTCCGTTGGCACGAGACGCTGCCAATTCTCATAATAGCGATCCACATATTCATCAAAATTCTGCGCACTCGCCGCGCGATAATAACGCCATGGATAGCCTGCGAAAAGCTCGTCACCACCCGCACCCGACAGCACTACTTTGCCGAACCGGCTTGCAAGTTTAGCGGCATAATAATTCGGGTAGCTTTGCCCCACACGCGGCTCTTCCAAATGCCAGACGAGCGAGCGCATGCAGCGTTCCATATCGCCGGCCTTCAGCACCATTTCGTAATGCTCGGTGTTGAATTTGTACGACATGCGCTCAGCAGCTCTGCGCTCGTCAAACGCCATCTCAAGGCCGGATGCCGAGGACATGTCAAAGCCAACTGTGAACGTATGCAACATCGGCCGTTGGCTCGCCGCAATCGCCGTGATCGAGCCTGAGTCCATACCACCCGAGAGGTAAGAGCCAAGCGGCACATCAGAGATCAGCTGGCGGCTAACAGCCTGTTGGAAAAGGCGATCAACTTCACGCTCGGCTTCCGCGCGATCTGTTATCGTCTCGTCTTCAACAAAACGGAAATCCCAATAGCGCACAGGCTCGGGCAAGCCTTTCATGCCGGCTTCAATCGTGATCGTCGAACCGGCCGGCAGCATCTTCACGCCCGCAAACAGCGTGTTGTCCGAGATGAAATTCTGGAACGTCATATATTCGGCAAGATGCGTCGGGTCGAGCTTAGCCTTGAAGCCCGGAAACTTCATAAAGGCTTTGATTTCAGAGCCGAACAACAGTGTCTTGCCGTCATACCAATAATAAAGCGGCTTCACGCCAAACCGGTCACGCGCCAAAATCAGGCGACGCTGCGCACGGTCCCACAGCGCGATGGAAAACATGCCGTTGAATTTCGAAACCGCATCCAAGCCCCATTCGCGAAAGGCGGTAACCACCACCTCGCTATCACCGCGCGAGCGGAAGGAATGACCCTTGGCTTCCAGATCGATACGCAGTTCCTGAAAATTATACACCTCACCATTATAGGTGAGAACCAGCTTGCCATCGGCCGACGGCATCGGCTGATGGGCAGCATCTGACAAATCAAT
>CAIRGA010000134.1 GCA_903877935.1 uncultured Hyphomicrobiales bacterium | reverse complement strand
GGTCATTTTACTCGTCAAATCAACGGCCTGTGCACAACCGTTATTCAATCCTCCTGGTCAAATTTATCCGATCTTTGATACGGCACTCCATCTGGTTTGTATGGGCAAAGGCCAGCCCACCATCGTGCTTGAAGCAGGACTCGGCGGCAACTATCTCGACTGGACCTTGGCCCAACCGCTTATCGCTGAGCATCATCATGTTTGCGCCTATGACCGAGCGGGCGCTGGGTTCAGCCAATCCACGACCCGCAGCCGTACAGCCGCCAATATAACCGATGATTTGCACAAGCTTGTGGTCGAAGCCGGCCTTCAACGACCCTTCATCCTTGTCGGACATTCCTTTGGCGGCATGATGGCCTTGCATTATGCTCTACGCTTTCCTTCCGATGTAGCGGGCCTCCTCTTACTCGATCCAATGCACCCGGACCAATTCGCTCGCTTTGCGGAAGCAGGTGTCGATGTGCCGACCGAACCCAATTTGATTCTTGGACGAACCGCCAGTTTTGCGGCGACCTACGCGCTACCTGAAGAGCTTCATGCTCGCGCGATGTATCTCGCCGGAAGCGACACGGCCCGCATTTTCATGGTCAAGGAAATGCGATGGATGGTGCTTGATGCCGGTGAGGTTAAAGCCGCGGGCTATCCCCACCTTCCCTCGCTGATTCTGTTGCATGGCAATCATGAATGGGACGGCTCCTATCCCGATGGGCGGATGGAGCGGGCATGGCAAGCAATGCACCGCGATTTGGCGCAAGCGATTGGCGCACCCGCGCCCATTGCTATTGCGCAAAGTGGACATCAACTCGCTCTCGATGCGCCCGAAGCCGTAGCATCGGCGATTGAGGAACTATCCACCCGTATGCTAGGCTTGCCTTAAATCGATCGTTGGGTTGTTGAAGGATAGCGCCGATGAAGGCCCTCTATAAAACGCGTATTGCCGCTCTCGCCTTGCCGATGATCATTTGGCTTGGCGGAGCACCCGCTTCTGCCGGAACTGGCCTTGTCTTTGTCAGCAATGAGCGTTCCAGCCAACTCACGGTGCTCGATCAAAGCGATACGGTGATCAAGCAAATCAAGACCTGTGCACGCCCCCGCGGCATGCGGTTTACGCCTGATCATGCAAAAATCGTCGTCGCTTGCGGCAGCGATAATACGATTGCGCTGTATGATGTTGCGACCCAAAAACTGGTCAAACGGTTTCGTGATATTCCCGACCCTGAAACATTCGATCTGCATCCAAACGGCAAAGATTTATATATCTCGAATGAGGACGATTCAGAGGCAACGTTAATCGATATTGAAACCGGCCAGGTGAAAGGTCATTTTCCGACAGGGCCAGAACCCGAAGGCGTGCTTGTAACACCCGATGGTAAGCTCGTGTTTGTTACATCAGAGGCTGCTAACCTCGTCCATGTCATTGATGTGGCTACGCAAAAAGTTGTGAAAGATATCATCACCGCAACAAGGCCACGACGCTTTGCATTAACGCCCGATGGCAAGGAATTATGGGTATCGTGTGAAATGTCTGGCCTCGTTGAAATTATCGACACAGCAACACTCACGGAAATCGGTCGCGTTGAATTTCAGCCAAAAGGCATGCGTAAAGAAGAAGTAACACCGGTTGATATTACGATGACGGCGAGTGGCAAAACGCTATATGCGGCGCTTGGTCGCGCTAACCACGTTGCTGTCGTCGATGTGGCGAAACGTGCAGTATCGGATTATATTTTAGTGGGCAAAAGGCCTTGGGGTTTGCGCCTTACGAAAGACGAGAAGAAGCTCTACGTGGCCAATGGCCTTTCAGATGACCTTTCGATCATTGATACATCCAGCGGCAAGGTTCTTAAATCCGTACCCGTCGGAATTGTACCCTATGGAATTTTGATTGATGAATAAAATTCTCTTAGCCTTTGCAGCGTGCGTTATTTCGTTAGGTTCTGCTTGGGCTCAGTCCGAACCAACACGTGATATTCGGATCATCTATATCGACCGCGCAGAGGATCCATTTTACGACCCGCCGCCTCAAACCGACGGCGTTATTCGTATCGAGAACAAGCCCCCAATGGCAGGCGCTGAATTGGGCCTTAAGGATGTCACAGCATTAGGCAGAGCCGCAAATGTGCGCTTTATCCTAGAGCATCATACCGTTGCAGCGGATGGCGATGTCGCAGCCGATCTTAGCGCGATTGCTAATAGCTTGCCTGCCTTTGTCCTTCTCGATTTACCCCATGATGATCTGGTCGTTGCGGCCAAAGCGGTTCAACCGGGCTCACTCGCACTCGTCAATATACGCGACACGAGCGACGATCTCCGTCGCACCCTGTGCGGGACTGCGCTCTTCCATACTATTCCAAGTCAATCGGCCTATAGCGATGCGCTCGCTCAAATGATTGTGCGGAAAAATTGGAAGCGCGTTCTAACCTTGATTGGCCCCGAGCCGGAGGATCAAGAATTAGCCAAAATTTTTACGGTATCGGCAAAAAAATTTGGTGCCAAGATTGTCGACACAAAGCCCTTTATTGCCGGCAATGACCCGCGAAAGCGCGAAGAAAATTCAACCGCCCTTATGACAGGCGACAGCGATTATGACGTCATTTATGTGGCCGACACGACGGGTGATTTCGGCCGGTTCGTTGAATTTCGTCAAGTGAAGCCAAGGCCGGTTATCGGGAGCGAAGGCCTCGAAGCATCTGCCTGGCACCGTTCGGCCGAGCGCTATGGTGCACCTCAGGTTAATCACCGCTTTGAACGCGATGCGGGGCGAGTGATGAGCGATATGGATTGGAGCGCCTGGGTGGCGGTTAAAGCGGCCGCTGAGGCCGTTGCTCGCGAGAAGGCATATTCGGGCCCGGCCATTAGTGCAGCGCTTCTCGCTGGCAAGATTGATATCGAGATGACAAAAGGGATCCCCGGCTCGTTTCGGTCTTGGGACCATCAATTGCGCCAGCCGATTATGCTCCATACGGCAGACGCCGTGATTGCCATGGCACCTATTGAAGGCTTCCTGCATGAAAATTCAATTCTCGATACGCTAGGGCTTTCGGATCGGGATACGAATTGCAGGACAAAGTGATAAAGCCCTTATTTCGTGCAGTCTTTTAACTGTTTTTCGCCCACCGAGAAGTTTTCATGAGCCTTAACGGTAACGGCTTTAACGAGGCAGGTACGACCTGAGACATCTTTTATTTTCAAATCATATTTACCAGGCTGAATATCTTTTACCGTCAACATTTCATCGGTCTCTACTGTGCCGTCTTTGTCATTCAGGCACTGGTTGGAACCGAAATTTGTGGTTCCTGCTGGCGCCATATAAAGCTCAGCGATCGTTTCCTCGGTCAGGTTCCAAAATCGAATCGGCTTTTCACCCGCTATCGCTGGAAGCGATAGAGCAAGAATGGAGCTGCAGATAACGACCGGTAAAAACCGCATGTCAGAATTCCTTCAATAGTTCGATAGACAGCTTCGATGGTTGGACAGGTGGCTATCATCTTACCTCTTTCGTTGTCATGCAATCCTGTTTAGGTTCATGTTGACACAAAATAGTGAGAGCCGTCGCCTATGACCGTAGCCTTATCGATTGATCACCTTGTCAAATCTTACGGCACGCTTAAGGCGTTGGATGCGATAAGCTTCTCCGTGGAAGCCGGAAAGGTTACAGCACTATTAGGACCAAACGGTGCGGGTAAGACCACGTTGTTTCAAATCCTGACCGGGTTATTTGTTGCCGATAGCGGACAGGTGTCTATTTTAGGCTTCGATATCGCTAAAGATCCCGTTGCAGCCCTCAAACAACTTGGCATTGTCTTCCAGCAATCCGCATTAGACCCCGATCTGACAGCGCAACAAAATCTTGTCTTTCATGGCGGCCTGCATGGGCTCTCGCGTAAAGAATCGACGTCACGCGCCGATCGGTGGCTTCATAGTTTTGGCCTCAAAGAATCCTCTAAAAAGCCCTGCCGGCAGTTATCGGGTGGCATGAAACGGCGCGTCGAATTAGCCCGCGCATTAATGACAGAGCCTGCGCTTTTATTATTGGATGAGCCGACGCAAGGGCTCGACCCGAAAAGTCGTAAAGAATTAGTCGAAACCGTTTTTTCTCTCGCCCGGGAAAATGGCCTCTCCGTTGTTTGGGCAACTCATCTCGTCGGCGAAGTGGTTGATGCTGATACGATCATCGTGCTCGATCATGGCCATATCGTCGGGAAAGGAACCAGTGCGGAACTTCTAGCCCGAACAAATTCCAGAACCCTTGAGGACGCCTTTCTTGCCTTAACAGCGCAAAGCCGTGAAGGGCTCGCCGAATGATGAGATGGTTGAGAGCGTTAGACGCGGTTGTTCGTCGCGACACGCTACGGTTTTTTAAACAAACCAGTCGGCTCGTTTCGGCCGTTGTGAGGCCGGCTTTATGGCTTTTGGTTTTTGCTGCGGGATTTCAAAATGTATTGGGTGTTTCAATAACACCGCCTTATGAAACCTACATTCCTTATGACGTCTATATGGCACCGGGATTGCTCGGCATGGTCTTGTTGTTTCAAGGCATGCAGTCTTCGCTCTCGCTTGTCTTCGACCGTGAGCTGGGTCTTCTACGCTTGCTGCTGACGTCGCCCTTCCCGCGTGCTTATCTTCTGTTTGTGAAACTTGTTGCTGGCACTGTACTGGGTGTTTTACAGGCCCTTGTTTTTCTTGGGATTGCCCGCCTCTTTGGCGTCGATCTTCCAAATTCTGCGTTTGCAACGGTCGTACCCGCCTTGGTCATTGGTGGTTTCACGCTCGCGTCGCTGGGGCTCTTGCTATCCGTCTATGTGAAGCGTCTTGAAAACTATGCGGGGGCGATGAATTTTGTAATCTTTCCATCATTCTTTTTTTCAACCGCCCTTTATCCCCTCTGGAAGATTGCTGAAAGTGGTGCGCTGTGGATTGTCTATGTCGCGCAACTCAATCCGTTTACCTCCGTTGTTGAGATGATCCGCTTTGCCCTCTATGGCCAAATTGCATGGCAAGCTGTGGCAATTACATGTTCGGTTGGGATTGTTGCCTTCATGATTGCAGCGCGTGGCTATGATCCACAACGCGGAACCTTGGGTCGCAAAAGCCAAGAATGATCATTGAAACTATTAACTCGACATGGGATCAAGTCGGCTAATACGCTAATTGCTTTCTATGCTAAGCTGACGTGCTCAAAATAGGTCTGATCATGAAAATTAAACCGATCACGCATGTCATTTCTTCGAAACAACTCGCTGATGAGATAGCGGATATTATAGCCATCCTCGAAAGCAATGGATATGCGACGTCCGGAATGGATTTCACGGATATCATCGCCCGTAGATTAAGCGACCATTTTGCGCAAAGTCTCATTAGTCGCGGTGTGCGGATTAAAAATCACAGTTGGGAGCTGAAGGCGGACAGAAGTTTACGGATTAAACTTTATCTACCCTATGAGGAAGATCTAACCCTCATATCTGGCTTGATCCAACCAATCGATTAACCGATCGATATCGGTGGTTTTTCTAAGTTTCTAATTTGTTGCGGCCAAGAGCGCGTCGGCAACATCGACGATCCCCTTAATGGCGGCATGAAATAGTAACGAGCCGTACGACATAGATTGCTCAGCGAACCAATCATTGCGGCGCACTCCATTCGACACGGAGGAACAACCAAATCATGGCGCTAAAGTTCCGACTGTCATTGTCGTCCGGCAGATAGGTGATCGCCTGATTAAGCAGAAAATCCGAAATTTTAGCCCTTAAGCCATGCAATTTGTGCAGTCCTAGCCCGCAAAGCACAGTCAAGCTTGCATTTTGTGCAATGCAGCATCATATTGGTGTTTATACTAAAGACGCAGGACAACTGGTTCATGGCTTCAGTTAAACCGATTTCGACACCCGATGTAACAATTCGTCGCTTATGGCCGACGGATATAACGTCGTACCGCGAGCACTTGCTCAGGCTCGATCCGGACTCGCGGCACTCACGCTTTGGCGGTGGAGTGTCTGATTCCTATATCGGTGATTATGTCGATACCTCTTTGCGCCTTGATACCCTTATTTATGGTGCATTTAGCGGGCCTAAGCTGATCGCAGCGGGCGAATTGCGTATTTTATTTGGTGCATGGCCATTGCGCGCCGAAACGGCATTTTCAGTCGAAAGGCCGTATCAAGATCATGGCTTAGGGGATCAGCTTTTGACACGGATCATCACAGCTGCGCGCAATCGCGGGATTGCAAAACTCGAGATGCAGTGCCTAAGCCATAATCAGCGCATGCGGCATCTGGCACAAAAGCATCATGCCGAACTCACGACGGCAGACGGCGAGACTGAAGCGCAACTTGTTCCGCTTACCTTTAATCCGATCAGCCTGTTCGAAGAATGGATGGGCGAAGCCGATGGTACGCTGAGCCGTCTCAATCCTTGGAAAAGATCCGGCCTCAATTAAGGCCGGATCGTGCCAATCCTAGCGATCGAATCGGGCTTAAAATATCAAGGCGCGCGCTTGTTTGACGCCGGGTAGACGTTGAATACCTTGCAAGATGTGAGGCGGTGCAGCGCCGTCAATTTCCACAAGCGCAATGGCCGAGCCGCCTTCATTGTCACGGCCCAAGGCGAAGGTTGCGATGTTAACGCCGGCATTACCGAGGAGTGATGCAAAGCGGCCAATAAAACCGGGCTTATCTTCATTCGTGACGTAGATCATCGACGGTCCGAATTCAGCATCCATTTTGATGCCTTTAATATCAACAATTCTTGGCTTGCCATCGTTGAAAACGGTGCCGGAGATAGAACGAACAAGGTCGTCAGTTACCACTTCCAGCGTGATTAAGGAATCATAATCCCCCTCGCCTTCGCGTACTGTTTCTTCAATCACAATACCGCGCTCTTTGGCCACAACGGGCGCAGAGACAACGTTGACATCTTGAAGCGCCGGACGAAGCACGCCCGCAATGGCTGCCGCCGTTAAGGCCTTAATCTTCAACGCGGCAACGCCGCCTTGATAGGTGATACGTACTTCCTTCAAGCCGCTATCTGTTAGCTGGCCAGCGAAGGAGCCGAGTTTTTCCGCAAGTGCAATAAAGGGGCGAAGCTTTGGTGCTTCTTCTGCTGTAATGGACGGGAAATTGACCGCGTTTGAAATGGCTCCCCGCACTAAATAATCCGACATTTGTTCAGCTACTTGCAACGCCACATTTTCTTGCGCTTCCGTCGTTGCTGCACCCAGATGCGGCGTGCAAACAACATTCGGATGACCGAAAAGAATATTCGATGTTGCAGGCTCTTCAGCAAAAACGTCAAAAGCCGCACCCGCTATATGTCCTGTATCGAGCAAAGCACGAAGCGCGTGCTCATCCACCAATCCGCCACGCGCGCAATTGATGATGCGGACGCCTTTTTTCGTGCGCGCCAAATTATCGGCAGACAGAATATTTTTAGTTTGTGCTGTTAAGGGCGTATGGAGCGTGATGATGTCGGCGCGTGCAAGTAAATCTTCGAGCTCGACCTTTTCAACGCCCAGATCAATCGCACGTTCTGGCGACAAAAAGGGATCATACGCAATCACGCGCATATGTGCACCAATGGCGCGATTGGCAACGATGGCTCCAATATTTCCGCATCCGATAATACCGAGTATTTTACCCGTAATTTCGACACCCATAAAACGGTTCTTTTCCCATTTCCCGGCTTGCGTCGACGCATCGGCGGATGGAATTTGGCGCGCTAATGCAAACATCATGGCGATTGCGTGTTCTGCCGTCGTAATCGAATTACCGAACGGCGTATTCATCACGATAACACCCTTCGCCGTGGCTGCCGGAATATCAACATTATCGACGCCGATGCCGGCGCGACCAATGACTTTCAGACGGGTTGCATTGACTAAAATTTTGTCCGTCACCTTGGTTGCTGAACGGATTGCTAAGCCATCATAGTTTCCAATGATGGCAGCGAGTTTATCCTTATCTTTGCCAAGGTCAGGTTGAAAATCGACCTCCACACCGCGCTCTTTAAATATAGCAACGGCAGCGAGAGAAAGGGCGTCAGAAATGAGAACACGAGGTGCCATAGATATAATCTTTCGTTGAGAAGCGCGTCGGCGCTGGGATCATAAAAAAGTAAGGAGTGTCCTATCCAAAGAGAACCCGCCATTCGCAAGCCATTAAGATGGTTTGACTAAACTCGCTTTAGTCGTGGCATAGGCCCATTCGATCCATGGCATCAATGCCGCGACGTCGGATGTTTCAACCGTCGCGCCACACCAAATGCGTAAACCCGGAGGGGCATCACGATAGGAACCAAGGTCGAGCCCTACGCCCTCTTTCTCGAGCAAAGACGCAACAGACTTCGCAAATTCTGCCTGTGCTGCAGGCGTAAGAGCTGCGACCTGCACATCGGTGAATACGAGGCACACGCTCGTATTCGAGCGCGTCGTTGCATCGTTCGCCAGAAACCCAAGAAATGGCTTTTGAGCCACAAAATCAGCGACGGCTTTGGCGTTGGCATCGCACCTTGCCATCAAGCCAGAAAGGCCTCCAACCGACTGGGCCCATTCAAGCGCATCGATATAATCTTCAACGCAGAGCATCGACGGTGTGTTGATGGTCTCGCCGGCGAAGATACCTTCGATGAGTTTGCCACCCGAAGTAAGGCGAAAGATTTTAGGCAAAGGCCAAGCAGGCGTGTAGTTCTCCAAGCGCTCAACGGCACGAGGACTTAAAATCAGCATGCCATGTGCGGCTTCACCACCGAGCACTTTTTGCCAAGAGTACGTGACAATATCGAGCTTCGACCATTCTAAATCTTGAGCAAAAGCCGCAGACGTCGCGTCGCAGAATGTAAGGCCCTTGCGATCAGCCGCAATCCAATCGGCATTCGGTACACGCACGCCCGACGTTGTACCATTCCACGTAAATAAGACATCATGATCGGGATTAACCGCAGCGAGATCCGGCAGGCCTCCATAGTCAGCCTTCATCACGCGCGTGTCGTTCAGCTTTAATTGCTTAACAGCGTCATTCACCCAGCCTTCGCCAAAGCTTTCCCAAGCAAGGCAATCGACAGGGCGGGCACCTAGCATGGTCCACATCGCCATTTCATAGGCGCCGGTATCGGACGCCGGTACAATGCCAATGCGGTAATCCACTGGCACCTGTAAAATCTCACGCGTTAGATCGATGGCCCGCTTTAAACGTGCTTTGCCAGCCTTCGCGCGGTGCGAACGGCCTAAAGATGCGTTTTTTAGGGCGACAGGGGTCCAGCCAGGGCGCTTAGCGCAAGGGCCGCTCGAGAATTGCGGATTAGCCGGCCGCAAGCCGGGTATCGTCTGTGTCATCGTTTTCTCCATCCTCACAGATGGGCGCCTCTCGTTGGGGAGAGGTGTCCCGTGGATGGAGATACGCGGACCGGCACGCGCCGTCAATCGACAAATGTCGGATTGGGGATAAAAAGATTCGGATGAGCTTGCTGCAAAACCTACAACGTCGTCGGCGCTGTTCCGTTTTCTATGAAAATGCTGACTTTTGGTCGATTTTCTGGTTAACTGAACAATGTTCAATAGGTGTCGAGGCTAATAATGAGCTTTTTAGATCGATCACTTGGGTCGGCTTCGTTTCGTCGCGGTTTTAGGCACGGATTTGCGGGGGTAGGAAATCTTATTCGCCCTTTGAAGATCGAAAGAAATAAGCGATTTGACGGTAGCGTTGAAAACGCTTGGCAAGAAGTTGGTCGCGTTCTGCGTAATTCTATCGACGTAGAAGGCAAGAAGCCAAATGAAAAAGCCACGGGTACTTCGAAGCAACGGTCCTGAATCTTTAGAACTTCCACGAAAGGGTATCCATGATCAGCTAGAACGCGAAATAGGTCCGCTTGTTCAGAGCGGCCAGAAGCAACAAATCATAAACCGCGTTCAAAAAATTATCGCCCAAGAATATTTTTCAGGACCTTTACCTCATCCGCGACACTTGGAGCACTACGAGACTATACTGCCGGGCGCTTCCGAACGCATTTTGACTATGGCAGAAAAAGAACAGATTCACTCTGCGGCGATGGATAAGAAAATCGTTGATGCTCAAATTGAAGACCAAAAGCGAGGGATGAATTACGGGCCATTCTCCCTGATGGTAATCGTTGGAATTGCTGCAATCTTCGGGTATTTAGGGCAAAATATAACTGCAGGCTTATTTTTGAGTACAGCAGTGCTAGGTTCCATACCTGTGTTTGTGAACGGCAGATCTAACACGAGAGATTAGTGGAACTAAACCGCTTTGCCGCGATAGCGCATTATTTTGATCGAAAGCGCGCGGCGGTGAGCGAGAGTTTTCAAATATAGACGATTAGGCCGCCACATTCGAAAGCGCGGCCACAACATCATTCACCGCTTTTTCAACCAAGGCATGGTCGTCGCCCTCGGCCATCACGCGGATAACAGGCTCCGTACCGGATGGCCGGATCACGAGACGGCCATGCGCACCCAGTACGGCCGTTGACGAGGCAATCGCCTCGACGACGCGCTTATCCTTCAAGGGCTGACCAGATTTATAGCGCACGTTTTTTAGAATTTGTGGTAGCGGATCAAACAGATGGCACACCTCGCTCACGGGCTTACCTAGCTTCTTGACCATCGCCAACACCTGCAAAGCCGCAACCAATCCATCTCCCGTTGTCGAATAATCCGACAAGATCATGTGTCCCGACTGCTCTCCGCCAATGTTAAAACCATGCTCGCGCATATGTTCGAGCACATAGCGGTCACCAACCGCCGTTCGTGCGAGTGTGAGGCCAATGCCGCCGAGATAACGCTCTAATCCGAGATTGGACATGATCGTCGCGACAACGCCGGGCTTTGACAAGCGCCCATCATCTTTCCAGCTCTTAGCAATCACCGCCATCAGCTGATCGCCGTCAACGACTTGGCCCTTTTCATCGACAATGATCACCCGATCCGCGTCACCATCGAGCGCAATACCAATATCGGCACGCATCTCGCGCACTTTGTTGATTACCGCATTCGGAGCGGTTGAGCCGACATCGCGGTTAATGTTGAACCCATCCGGCTCAACACCGATTGGAAACACTTCAGCGCCTAATTCCCACAGGGCTTCGGGCGCCACTTTATAGGCCGCGCCATTCGCGCAATCGATAACGATACGCAGGCCATCAAGATCCATTGTGCGGGGCAAAGTGCGCTTTGCAAATTCGATATAGCGTGCGTGAACGCTTTCGATGCGTTTTGCGCGTCCAAGCCAAGCGGACGCGGCCAGACGTTCATTGATATTACCGTCAATCAGCGCTTCGATTTCAAGCTCTGTTTCATCCGAGAGCTTAAACCCGTCCGGATCAAAGAGTTTGATGCCATTGTCTTCATACGCATTGTGCGAGGCGGAAATCATGACACCCAAATCGGCGCGCATCGAACGCGTGAGCATCGCAACGGCTGGCGTTGGCATCGGGCCTAAGAGAAGCACATCCATACCGACAGAGGTAAAACCTGCAACCAACGCTGTTTCAATCATATAGCCCGAGAGGCGTGTGTCTTTACCAATCACCACCCGGTTACGGTGTTCACCACGCCGAAAGACGAGACCAGCCGCCTGCCCTACACGTAACGCCAGATCGGGCGTGATAATCTTATTGGCCTTGCCGCGAACGCCATCGGTACCAAAATATTTACGCGCCATAAAATGTGCCTCGTCCAAATGCTTTGACCTTTTTAAAGCGAGCCAGCCGACGGGCCAAGCCTGAGCACGGTCAATTGTTATTTCGATTTAATTCAAACACTATTCTTCTGAACAAACTCTGAATAAAGAAACGCCCGGCAGAGCCGGGCGTTGCACGATCCGTGTTGTTCGGGATGCTTAAGCCGAAGGTTGCGGCTCCAAGCCTGCATCCGGCTCTTGGCGCGGGCGACCTTTGCCAGCGGATGGCACCGCCGCCGATGGGCGTCCGCCAGACGATCCATCGCCACTATCGCGAACCGGAGGCTTGCCCTTTAAGAGGTCATGAATCTCGTCGCCAGATAGCGTTTCATATTCAAGAAGCCCTTGAGCAAGTGCTTCTAGATCGTCCTTGCGATCGGTCAAAATCTTGGTCGCTTCGGAATAACCGGACTCCACAAGACGGCGAATTTCCGAGTCAATCTTTTGCGCCGTTGCTTCCGACACATTCTGCGTGCGAGCAACCGACATACCCAAGAAAACTTCGTCCTGGTTCTCGCCATACGATACGTTGCCGAGTTCTGGCGAGAAGCCCCATTTGGTCACCATCATACGGGCCAAACGCGTAGCCTGCTCGATATCAGAAGCCGCACCCGATGTTACCTTCTCATGGCCGAAGATGAGTTCTTCCGCCACGCGACCGCCCATCATAATAGCAAGGCGCGACGTCATCTGCTCAAGCGACATTGAAAGCTTGTCGCGCTCCGGCAATTGCATCACCATACCGAGCGCACGACCGCGCGGAATGATCGTTGCTTTATGCACCGGATCGGTGGCCGTTACGTTGAAAGCACAGATCGCGTGCCCTGCCTCATGATAGGCTGTTAAACGCTTCTCGTCTTCCGTCATGACGAGTGTACGACGTTCCGCACCCATCATCACCTTGTCTTTTGCGTCTTCGAATTCGCTCATCGTCACAATGCGCTTGCCACGACGTGCCGCGAGCAATGCCGCTTCATTGACAAGGTTCATTAGGTCAGCGCCTGAGAAGCCCGGGGTGCCCCGTGCGACGGTCTTTAAATCGACATCAGGAGCGAGAGGGACCTTACGCACATGCACACGCAAAATCTTTTCGCGACCAATCACGTCTGGATTAGGAACAACGATCTGGCGATCAAAACGACCCGGACGCAGCAGCGCAGGATCAAGCACGTCAGGACGGTTTGTTGCAGCGATCAAGATGATGCCTTCATTGGCTTCAAAGCCGTCCATCTCAACGAGCAATTGATTGAGCGTCTGTTCGCGCTCATCGTTACCACCCCCTAAGCCTGCGCCGCGATGGCGACCGACCGCGTCGATTTCATCGATAAAGATGATGCAAGGCGCATTCTTCTTAGCCTGCTCGAACATGTCGCGCACGCGGCTTGCACCAACGCCGACGAACATTTCGACGAAGTCAGAGCCAGAGATCGTAAAGAACGGGACGTTTGCTTCGCCTGCAATGGCGCGTGCGAGCAATGTCTTACCCGTACCCGGAGGGCCTACGAGCAACACACCGCGCGGAATACGTCCACCGAGGCGTTGGAACTTTTGCGGGTCGCGCAAGAATTCGACAATCTCTTCTAAATCTTCCTTGGCTTCGTCAACGCCCGCCACATCGGAGAACGTCACACGGCCATGCGCCTCATTGAGCAATTTAGCTTTCGATTTGCCAAAGCCCATCGCACGCCCATTGGCGCCTTGCATCTGACGCGACAAGAAAAACCACGCGGCCATCACAACGATCAGCGGCAGCCAATTGACCAAGAGCGCCAAATACCAGGGCATTCCTTCGCTCGGCGCCTTGGCGGAGAAGTTCACACCCTTTTGCGACAAGCGGGAAACAAGACCCGGATCATTCGGCGCATAGGTTTGGAACGGCCGACCATCGGTCAGGGTACCGGTGATATCCGAACCCGATATCGTAACGCCGGCGATGCGGCCGCCATCAACATCAGAAAGGAATTGGCTATAGCTCATGTCCTGAGAGGCACTGCGAGAGCCAGGACTTTGGAAAAGCGTCACTAGGGCAAGCACAAGCAGGAAAATGATGACCCATAGGGCGAAATTACGGATATTTGGATTCATGGACCGACCAGACACCAGTTTTGGGCGAACATGGAGAATCCATTTCTAACCCGTTTCATTCCCTATATTTAGGGGGCAATAGTCCCCTTGCCAAGGGAAGCAGCAATAAAACCTTGTTCAAGCCGTTGAGACTGGACGACGCGGGCCCTCTAATTGGACCGAAATGGAGCCATCACCGGCCATCGATATCAAAGCTCCAGCTAAGGTTCGACGAGCCGTAGAGCCTGTCATTCGTGCATTCCGGAATGTTTTAACGAGCTCTTCGAGGCGAAAAAGCTCGATTGCCGACCCTAACTGCATATCCGTGATACAACGCATAAGGACGCGAAGAATAATCTCATCCGGCTCCTCCCATAGAGCCGCGGCAAAACGCCGTCCTTGGTCCGAAGGCAATTGGGTCGCACGTCTCGCCCGTTCGGCCATCTCAACAAGCGCCTCGTCCGCCCTTCGCATCCGGTGCGCTAATCGACCTAGCCGAACTGTATCGAGCCCCTCCGCTTCAAGTTGCGACATCGCTTGACGGAAGCGAACACGGGTAAAGCGTGTGTTGAGGTTCGAGGGGTCTTCAACCGGCTTGAGACCGAAGCCTTCAAGCGTCGCGCGCAGGCGATGACCCGCAATGTCAAGAAAGGGCCTGAGGAGCACACAATCTCGCCATTGAGCCTTTACGTCCATCCCCCCCAAACCCGTAATCCCCGAGCCAGCACAAAGGCGCATCAACACCGTTTCAGCTTGATCATGGGCGTGATGGGCAAGAACAACAGCCTCAGCACCAATCGTGCGCGCATGACCCGCGAGCAAGTGATAACGCGCCTCACGCGCGGCCTCTTGCAAGCCTGATATAGGTTTTTCCCCATCCCACCGCAAAACAGTATGGGAAAGTCCCAATTGACCTGCAATTTGCGCCACGTAATGAACTTCATCGGCCGATTCAGCCCGTAAACCATGATCAACGGTCGCGATAGAAATTCGAGGACAGACACCGTGCTCGCCCTTTGACCAAGCCGCTACCATAGCCATCATCGCAAGCGAGTCAGCACCACCCGACACGGCGAGCAAGAGATGAGAATAGTCCTTTAAAAAGGCAAAGAGGAGGCGCGCCTCTTCACCTGAAATCGGCTTCGAAGGTACGAGGCGGGTCAGCAACCAGCTCCCGTTTTCGCCTTTTCAACCCGCGCTTTTAGTGACGCATCGGCATCCGAAAAGCGCTTCCCGAATTCAGCAAAAGTGGCGCATGCCTGAGGCTTTTGACCCATCGAGACGAGCGCATCGCCCAATTTAGCAAAAGCGATGGAGGCTGAACTGTTAACAGGCGTTGCCTGAGCAATTTTTAAATATTGCTGGGCAGCCTCCGCATACCGCTTCTGTCGATATTCGGCATCACCAAGCAGCAAAGTGGCCTCGGTCACAGAAGGATCTTTTGGCCAAGTCTGCAGGAATTGCCGGAGAGCGTTCGCGCTGCCAGCAAAATCACCGCTGCGGAACAATGATTTGGCCGCCGCGAAATCGGACTTCACATCTTTAGGGGCAGCAGGCGCGGGTGCTGCCTTTGCGTTAGCTGCTTGAGCGGCCAGCGTACCAGAAGATGCAGCCGGCGCTCCGCCTTTTGCCGCAGCCATCAAATCGATCGGCCCTGCATTTGTCTCAGCGGGAGCAGATTTTGCCGGCGCAAGCGATGCCTGTCCGCCCGCTCCAGACTGCAATAGCTTTATCTGGTCTTCGAGCTTCCTGTTAGCAAATTGCAGCTCTTCAATTTGACCCGACAATTGGCGGATAGTGGTCTCAAGCTTGATGATGCGGACCGTATTTTCAGACTCAGTATTATCTTCTTGCGCCATCGCAGATGAAACGCCAACCGCGACACACGCAGCCAAAAGAAGAGACCGAACGGCAAACCGAAGATTCATCTAAAATTATCCCACAAACAAAAAGCTTCGGCGCGAGAATGTCCCGCGCCGATGGCTAGATTATGGCAAGGTGAACATGGCCACCATTGTCGAATAACTAAATCCGATTAATTGCCGCCCGAAAGCGTCGTAACCGCCCGGCGATTCTGCGACCAGCAGGAGATATCGTCGCAAACAGCAACCGGCTTTTCCTTACCCCACGACTTCGTCGAAAGGCGTGATGCAGAAACACCCTTGCTCACAAGATAGTCGCGGGTTGCCTGCGCGCGGCGCTGGCCGAGAGCAAAGTTATATTCACGTGTTCCGCGCTCATCAGCGTGACCTTCAACAAGGATCTTGTAGGAGCCATATTGATTAAGCCACTGGGCCTGCTTGTCGAGGGTTGCCGTCGATGTTGTCGTCAGATCCGAGGAATCGGATTCAAAGAACACCCGATCGCCGACATTGGTCGAGAAATCCTGCGTGCTGCCTGGCGTTGCGGTGCCGCCGGCTCCGAGGCCCGCCATGTCGCCCGCGCCCGTTGTCGCCTTATCAGAGGCGCAGGCTGCCAGAGCCAATGCCGCGCCTAACGCGAATACCAATTTAAGCGATCTGAACGTTCCGATTGATTCCAGCATTTCCCTGCTCCTAAACGAGATTAACCGATCTAGATGCCGGTTTAACGCTGGATGGTTAACAGAGGGTTCCGGTAACACGGTAAATTAACATTAATTTGTCCGCACCCTTATTTTTTCGTGAAGCCAAACAATAAAACCGCCCCAACATCAAACGGGGCGGTTCAAAAGCTTCCGAAATCCTATTTTAAGCGGATTTTACTCGGATGTTTTAAGTTGCTTAAGCTTAGAGAAGACGGAATCGACGTCAATCGCTTCTTCTTGAACTTCTTCGCGCTTGGCCGAGAACCCTGCAAACGGCTCTGCTGTGTCCCGCGCCGTCGTAACTTCGGCCGGCAATAGCGTGTGTGCCGCTTCATCGACAATCACAGGGCGATCCTTCGAGGCCTTATTGACCTCAAAATCCAAATCAATCTGCGTGCAAAGCCCGAGCGTCACCGGATCCATGGGTTGCAATTGCGCCGTATTCCAATGGGTCCGATCTTTGACCTGCTGAATGGTTGTCTTGGTCGTGCCAACCAAGCGCATAATCTGCGCGTCCTTCAACTCGGGATGGCTACGAACCAACCAAAGAATGGCATTCGGACGGTCATGGCGACGCGACAATGGCGTGTAACGTGGGCCCTTTGTCCGCTTTTTCTCTGGCAAACGCACGGACGAAACCTTGAGCTTAAGGCGATAATTCGAATCGGCCTCGGCCTTTTCGATCTCGTCACGCGTCAATTGCTCATACATCACAGGATCCATGCCCTTAATGCCAGCCGCAACCTCGCCATCGGCAATGCCCTTCACTTCCAATGGGTGCAAATGACAAAATTCGGCGATCTGCTCGAAGGTGAGCGCCGTGTTATCAACCAGCCAGACAGCGGTGGCCTTTGGCATCAACGGAATTGCGGTCATCGGACTTTTCCTTCTCGAACAGAACGGGCCAAGTTTTACGCACAGTATCGCAAGCTCCGACCGGCTTTTGGCCGGAGCCCCACTGCACTGCGTTTGGCGGGATTACCTTCTCTATACGCGGATATGGCGATTTATGCAATCAGAACCTCTCCGGGATTAGGCCACCGCGAGGATGATTTTTCCCGTATGCACACCGGATTCCATTAAGCGGTGCGCCTTTGCGGCCTCTTTGAGCGGAAAAATTGCGTGAATAATGGGTTTGCACCGACCCTGCACCAAGAGCGGCCAAACCTGGGCCTCAAGTGCCTTGGCAATCAAGGCTTTTTCCTCGAACGACCGGGGGCGAAGGGTTGAACCCGTATGGGTTAGTCGCTTCATCATCAAGGGCACAAAATCCACTTCTACCTTAGACCCGCCTTGAAAAGCGATTTGGACAATCCGGCCGTCGCGGGCGGCGGCGGCACAATTGCGCGCAATATAGTCGCCGCCGACCATATCAAGGATCACATTCGCGCCTAAGCCATCGGTGAAGCTCAAGGTTTCTGCGACAAAATCCTCTTTACGATAATTAATTGCCCTATCCGCACCAATACGGAGGGTCGATTGGCATTTTTCATCTGAACCCGCCGTCACAATCACCCGCGATCCGAACGCCTTGGCCAACATGATCGCCGTCGTCCCAATGCCGGAAGTACCGCCATGGACCAGCAAGGTCTCATCGGGCTTCAACGCGCCACGATCAAAAACATTGGTCCAGACCGTGAAAAATGTCTCAGGGATCCCGGCGGCCTCTTCCATAGAGAGGCCATGGGGCACCGGTAAGGCATTAGTTTCATGAACCGTGCAGTATTCGGCATATCCGCCGCCAGGAACGAGGGCACAGATGACGTCGCCCAATTGATAGCGTGTGACTGCCTCGCCTAACGCGACAACGATGCCAGAAACTTCCAATCCGGGAATATCCGACGCTCCCTTTGGCGGCGGATAACCGCCCTTGCGTTGTAAAATGTCGGGGCGATTAACGCCTGCTGCCTTCACGTGTACGAGGATTTCACACGGTCCCGGAAGAGGCACTAGCCGCGTTTCCGGCACCAATACGTCCGGTCCACCCGGTGATGTGATGCCGATGGCAAGCATGGTTTGCGGAAGAATCGTGGCCATTTTTTATCCCTAGCGACTGAACTTGAGAACGGATCAAATTAAGGAGTATGATGTTACACCCCATCGTTAGCGTAAGCGACCCCATCATGGTTGACCCTTTTCTTGACGAACACCCCCTAAAGCCGAAAGCAACGCATGAGTTAGGGCAAGACCTGTCGGCCCTCTCCATTGATGAGCTTCAGGAACGCATCGATCATTTGAAGAACGAAATTGGGCGTCTAGAGGCCGAAATCATACGAAAACAGGCCGTAAAAATGGCTGCGGCTGATATTTTTAAGACGCGTTAACCGTAAACAAACTCCTAACGAGCCAAGTCGAATTTGATCGTGTATAGTATAAACTTGATCCCGTGGACATGTTCACGAAAGGTCGGGGCTGATGGCGGATGCGGATTCCCTTCGCGAAATTGGAGAAGTCAAAGCGATTGCTTTTGGCCGCCAATTTGCGTCGTCCGAGGCCTTCAAAGCGCTATTTCGGGACGGGATGGCGCTTGTTGAAGAGGCGGCAGCCTATCTTGACGGGCCCGGGCGTGAGCAATCCCGCCTTTTACCGCGACTTTCAGCTCTTACTTACGCCAATGAAAGCATGCGCCTGACGACACGTTTGATGCAGATGGCGTCGTGGCTGCTCGTGCAAAGATCCATTGCTGAGGGCGAAATGTCCGCCGACGATGGCGTAGTTCAACTCGGCAAAATGCGCGTTCATCGCAACGACCCACCTCTATCAGCCGAGCATGTCTCGACATTACCCGAAGCACTGATTGAGCTGATCGATAAATCATTGCGGCTACAAACCCGCATCAAGCATCTCGACAGCGTGATTAATGTCGAAAAAGCGGATTCAACCCGACTATCTGGCAGAAATGCGGTCGCTTTGCAGCAAATGCTGCTAAAATCCGCCTTCAGCGCCCCAAGCGCGAAGCCATAAAAAAACTCCGGCTTTTGGCCGGAGTTTTAAATCTAACGCGAATACCTCAGATTATTTCTTGGCAGAAATACCAAAGCCTTCAAAACGCTTGTTAAACCGCGATACACGACCGCCACGATCAAGCATCTGAGTCGAACCACCGGTCCAAGCTGGGTGCGAATTCGGGTCAATATCGAGCTGCATCACATCGCCTTCCTTACCATAGGTCGAGCGCGTGAAAAATTCGGTGCCATCGGTCATGACGACTTTAATGGTGTGGTAGTCGGGATGAATATCGGCCTTCATCGTCTTAATCCTTTTCGGGACGCCCCTTTTCGGCACTTGCGCTATTGGCTGCGACGCCACCGATCAATGGGTTTAAAAATCGTGAGACGTGCCTATAGCGCACACTCGTCAAAAGTGAAACCCGATTTTTTCAATAAAAAGCCAGAAGAAAAATAAAAATAGCCCAAAGCCCACAAGACTTAAGAGAACTGGACAAAAGGCCCATTCATTGCCAATTAGGGCCCATGACCGTTGATACGCTCCCCAAAATTGGCGATTTGACCGCCGCCACCCGACCTCGTACGTCGCTTAAATCGCTATTGCCGCTCGTTCCCTTTGCGCTGCGCTATAAAAATCGCATCTTTTTAGCGTTGATTGCTCTGATTGTCGCTTCCAGTTCGACCCTTGCCATTCCCTTGGCCGTCCGCAGGATGATCGATTTCGGGTTCTCGACAGAAGGCGCGGGCCTCATTGACCGCTATTTTGCGATGATGATTATCGTCGTCACCATCCTCGCCGCTGCAAGCGCCTCCCGATATTATTTAGTCATGACGCTCGGCGAACGCGTGGTTGCCGATATCCGTACGGCCGTATTTGATCACCTGACACGGCTGGATGCAGGATTTTACGATGGTGTTAAATCCGGCGAGATCGTTTCGCGCCTATCAGCTGACACCACGCAACTCAAATCCGCCTTTGGATCGAGCGCATCGGTTGCCTTGCGCAATATGGTGCTCTTTTTAGGAGCGGGTGCCATGATGGTCTACACCAGCCCGCGTCTTTCAGGCCTCGTGGCGCTCGCGATCCCGCTCATTGTGTTGCCGTTGGTTGCCTCGGGCCGAACCGTTCGCAACCGAGCCCGCGAGGCACAAGATCGGCTAGCCGACGCGTCAGCTTATGCAACGGAAGCCATCGGCGCGATGCGCGTCATGCAGGCCTTCGTAGCCGAACACATGACCATGCAGCGTTTCTCGGACGCGGCAGAGGAAGCCTATGAAACGGCTCGCACCGCAACCCGGGCACGGTCACTTTTGACCGGCATTGGCATCGCACTCGTCTTCTCAAGCGTTGTTGGCATTCTGTGGTACGGGGCCCAAGACGTGCTCGCAGGCCGGATCACGCCCGGAACGCTGTCGCAATTCGTGTTGTATGCTATTTTCGCTGCGGGCGGTTTGGGCGAGCTCTCGCAAGTCTGGGGCGAAGTAAGCGCTGCCGCAGGTGCTGCCGGACGGTTAGCGGAATTATTGGCGATTGAGCCCGCGATCCGCGCGCCGGCAAATCCCAAATTACTGCCTGTTCCACCTAAAGGAACCATCGATTTTCATCATGTCGGCTTTGCCTATCCTTCGCGTCCGAATGAATCGGTACTTGATGGGGTTAGTTTTTCAGTCAAGCAAGGCGAGCGGATTGCGATAGTTGGCCCATCGGGCGCTGGCAAAAGCACAATCATGCAATTGCTGTTACGGTTTTATGATGCAACGTCTGGCGAGATTTTGGTCGACGGCCTGCCTATTCGAGAGGTTGATCCCCGCGTATTGCGCGGCAGGATCGCCTTAGTGCCCCAAGAAAGCATGATTTTCGGAACAACCCTTGCCGATAACATCCGCTATGGCAGCCCAGATGCATCCGAGGCCGCCATTAAATCCGCCGCGGAGCGTGCGATTGTCGATAGCTTTGTGAGCAATTGGCCGGAGGGTTATGAGACCCGCATCGGTGAGCGCGGGGTCACGCTTTCAGGCGGCCAACGTCAACGCATCTCGATTGCGCGCGCGATATTGAAAGATGCGCCAATTTTGCTTCTTGATGAGGCGACATCGGCGCTTGATGCTGAAAATGAAACGCTCGTTCAATCCGCGCTCGATCGCCTAATGGAAGGGCGAACAACCATCGTCATCGCGCATCGTCTATCGACGATCGTCAATGCCGATCGTATTTTGGTCATGGATCAGGGCAAGATTGTTGAGCAAGGCACGCATACGGAACTCGTGAGCTTAGGTGGGCTCTATGCCCGTTTGGCTGCGCTGCAATTTGATCGCACTTAAGCGATTGCGACATCACCGATCAGTGAGCTTCAACTCAATCCGTCGGTTGCGCTTGAGCGCCTCATCCGTATCGCCCAATTCAATCGGCTGAAACTCACCAAAGCCTGCCGCCATCAAGCGCTGCGGTGCGACGCCTTTTGTGACGAGATATTGCACCACTGAAATGGCGCGTGCCGCTGATAATTCCCAATTGGATTTGAACTGTCCAGCGCCACTTAAAGGCTTCTTGTCGGTATGACCGTCAACGCGCAAGATCCATGGAATATCCGGCGGGATTTCACCATCTAATTGAACCAAGGCGGAGGCAAGCTTATCCAGCTCCACTTTACCTGCGCCACTAACGGCCGCCGAGCCCACATCAAAAAATACTTCTGATTGGAACACGAAGCGATCGCCAACCACACGGACATCAGACCGATTGGACAGAATTTGCCGCAATCGGCCAAAGAACTCGGAACGGTAACGCGCGAGTTCTTGCACCTTTTGCGCTAAAGCCACATTGAGCCGAGACCCAAGATCAGCAATCCGTGCTTGGCTTTCTTTATCGCGCTGCTCGGATGCATTCAGCGCCTCTTCTAAGGCGGCCAATTGACGGCGAAGCGCATTAATTTGTTGATTAAGCGCTTCGACTTGCGCGAGCGCCCGCGCTGAAATTTGTTTTTGGGCGTCGAGATCTTTATTGAGCGAACCAAGTTGCGTCCCGCTATCGATGGGCGTGCCGCCAACCGCTTGCAACTGATTTTTTAATTGGTCTCGCTCCGATTGCGTTGCAGCAAGTGTGTCGCCCAATAATGCAATATTTTCTTCCAAGTTTTTGCGGTTAACCCGTTCAAGCGCAAGAAGATCTGTCAATTCCGAAATCTGCCGATTAAGCTTCAGCAAGGCTGCGTCTTTATCCGTGACTTGTTGGCTTAAGAAAAATTGCGCCACCATAAAAACGGTCAAGAGAAACACGATCGATAGCACAAGCGTCGACAAGGCGTCGACGAAGCCGGGCCAATAATCAATGACGCGCTGATTGCGACCCGGACGGGCCATGATTAGCCCCGCCTCTTCTCGGCCAGCAAGGCCTCGAGCACGGCTTTCATTTCCGCTTCGCGCTGCGCTTGCGATTCCACCCAATCACGGATCAATTGCTGCTCCGAACGCATTGAGACCACCAAAGACTGAATGCCGGAAGCCAAGTTTTCAATCGCTGCAACATTAGCAGCGTGCAATCCGGGTTCGGCCAATCCGCTCGATGAGGCGGATGAAACAGCCAGACCTGAAT
>CAIRGA010000133.1 GCA_903877935.1 uncultured Hyphomicrobiales bacterium | reverse complement strand
CCCCCCCCCCCGCAAGCGCGCGAATTCTGGACGACGCTCAACCGTTGACAATCAATAGTCCGCACTCTTAAGAGTTTCTCATGCCCAGGTGGCGGAATTGGTAGACGCGCTGGTTTCAGGTATCAGTCTCGCAAGAGGTGGAGGTTCGAGTCCTCTCCTGGGCACCAGCCTTCGCACTGACGTGCTTCGGCTGGCTTACGCCAGTAAGCTAGTCGGCACGTCAGTGCGAAGGCTGTAACGCCGAAACAAAGCATACGCCGAAACAAAGCAATGGCGGACTGGTCACCATTTAAATCGATTTTTATTGTTAAGGATCCCATCACCCCATGACCATCCGGCTTCATCGCGGCGATTTGCCGGATAACCACAATCTCGGCACCGTCGTTGCGATCGATACCGAAACCTTGGGGCTTAACCCGCATCGGGATCGCCTATGCCTCGTGCAGCTGTCGCGCGGCGATGGCAGTGCTGACCTCGTTCAGATCGCAGCCGATCAGACCCGCGCACCCAATCTGGAGCGCCTTCTGGCCGATCCTGCTGTCCTCAAACTGTTCCATTTTGGCCGTTTCGACATCGCCGTGCTCATGCACCGCTTTGGTGTGCTCACGACGCCCGTCTATTGCACCAAGATCGCCTCGAAACTCACCCGCACCTATACGGATCGGCACGGGCTCAAAGATTTGACCCGCGAACTCATCGGCGTCGAACTCTCCAAGCAGCAGCAATCTTCCGATTGGGGCGCGACCGATCTGACCGAGGCCCAATGCACCTATGCCGCGTCCGACGTGCTCTATCTGCACCAGCTCAAAGCCAAGCTTGATATCAATCTGGCCCGCGAGAAACGTACGGCCATTGCGCAGGCCTGTTTCGACTTCCTGCCGCATCGCGCTGAATTGGATCTTGTCGGTTGGCCCGAGGTCGATATTTTCTCGCACAGCTAACGGTTTTGGTAGTATATCGGGCTCGTGAAGCCATACTGCCACCGGAGCCTTAGCCATCAATGACCGTTGCCGGTGTGTTCCAGACCCGATCAGACGCTGCGCGGTCCGATGCCTATCGCCGGGCTTTGCGACATTCCAAACGCGTCCGGTTTTTACGCATTGCCTTGCCGCTCGTCTCGTTCTTGGCCCTCGGCGCAACCTTTGGCTTTATCTATCTCGATCCGTTCAAGCCGCTTCCGGTTAATATCGATATCGGCTCGTTGAACTTGGATGGCTCCAAAATCACCATGGATCATGCCAATCTGCGCGGGTTCAAAGATGGCGATCTGCCCTTCACGATCCTCGCAAACAAGGCCATCCAGGACGTCAGCACGCCCTATATCGTCAATCTGGAAGGCTTGACGTCGGATATCGTGATGCCCGACCACTCAGCCGCCAAAATCAAGGCCGATACGGGCATTTATGATAGTCAAAAAGACGTGCTCAACGTCAAAGGCAATGTCGATATCCGCACGCCCCGCTATAAGGTTCTGATGCGGTCGGGAACGATTGATTTTAAAACCAACCGCGTCATTTCCCGCGAAGCCGTGACGGTGGAGATGGCGGGCGGTGTCATTGACGCGAACGCCATGAACGTCTTTGATAATGGCGATCGGGTTCAGTTTAACGGCAATGTTCGGTCAAAATTCCGTCGCGCGGATGATGGTCATACAAACGGCAGCGCCGTAGGAGTGTCACAATGAAGATCAGGGTTCTGGCTGCCATCTTTGCCTATTGCGGACTAACGCTTACGGCGATCGCCGATAACGCCCCGCAAAAGCCGAGCGGCCTGTCGAAAAACTCGAAAGACCCGATCGCGATTGAGGCCGATGCGCTTGAGGTCTTCGATAAGGAACAACGCGCCATTTATACGGGCAATGTCGTTGTCACGCAGGGTGAAACCGTAATGAAGGCCCAGAAAATGGTGATCTTCTATGATAAGCCCGCCGATGGCAGCACCGCGCAAGCGACAGCCGGCACGCCTGACGGCGATACCTCCGTCCGGCGCGTTGAAGCCGACGGCAATGTCGTCATCCTCGATAAAGAACAAGTCGCAACCGGCGATCATGGCGTCTATGAGAACGCCACCGACATTATGACGCTCACAGGGAATGTTGCGCTGAGCAAGGGGCAAAACGTCACGAAGGGCCAAAAGCTCGTCTATAATCTCGGCACCGGCGTTGCGAATGTGGATGCCGGCACATCCGGCCGCGTATCCAGTACCTTTGTTCCATCCGACAAGCCAAAAGCCACAACCGCTGCCCCCGTGCCGCCCTCCAAAACAACCAAATAAGCAGCGAGAACCCCACCCTGTGAACCCCGCGCATCTTTCCTCCACACCCGGCGATCAGACCGGCTGGCTCGTCGCCCATGGTCTGGAAAAAGCTTATCGCGGGCGAAGGGTCGTGCGCGAGGCGTCTCTGGCCGTGCGCAGTGGCGAGGCCGTAGGCCTGTTAGGGCCCAATGGCGCTGGTAAAACGACCATTTTTTATATGATTACGGGTCTGGTGCCCGTCGATAAAGGCCGTATCACGCTCGATGGCCACGACATAACCCCCTTCCCGATGTATCGCCGCGCCCGCCTCGGCATTGGCTATTTGCCGCAAGAAGCCTCGATTTTCCGCGGGCTGTCCGTTGAGGATAATATCCGCGCGGTGCTTGAAATCGTCGAGCCCAATCGCGACCGCCGCGAAGCCGAACTCGACCATCTCTTGGAAGAATTCGATATCACACGGGTTAGAAAAAGCCCGTCCATCTCGCTCTCGGGTGGCGAACGACGCCGCTGCGAAATTGCCCGTGCGCTCGCCAGTCGCCCTTCTTTCATGCTGCTCGACGAGCCGTTTGCCGGTATTGACCCGATCGCGGTCGGCGATATTCGCGCGCTCGTGCGCCAATTGACCGCCCGAAATATTGGCGTTTTGATCACCGATCACAATGTCCGCGAGACGCTCGGACTGATCGACCGCGCCTATATTATCCATTCCGGCCAAGTGCTTATGGAAGGCACGCCGGACGCCATTATCGCCAATGAGGATGTGCGCCGCGTCTATCTCGGTGACGAATTCAGGATGTAATCCTCGCTCGACACACGCATGAGATGATTGATTTCTCAAGACAATACGCTTATTAATCGGATGTTAAGCAAAATCTGTGCCGTTATAGGTCACAGTAATGCGTAGGGATTAAAAGCCACACCGTGTCGATGAAATTCTCGCAACGGATGGAATTGCGGCAAAGCCAGTCTCTGGTGATGACGCCACAACTGCTGCAAGCGATCAAGCTTTTGCAGCTGTCGGGTCTTGAGCTAAACGATTACGTTGAAGCCGAGCTTGAAAAGAACCCGCTTCTCGAGCGTGTCGCCGATGAGACGGGACCCGTTGCCCCCTCTGAGGCGCCAGCCCCCGACTCAGCGCTTGGCTCCGATAGCGATTGGGAAGGCCGCGCGCTCACCCCGGAGCGCGGTGAAATTGATCCGCGCATCGAAGTCTCGCTCGACAATGTCTACCAAGACGATGCCCCACCCCCGACCCCCGCCGCGCATCAAGACATGGAGCCGATGGGCCTTTCCGCGACAAGCTGGAGTGGCGTCGGTGGCCAAAGTTTCGATGGCGACGAGAACAGTCTCGAAGCCTATGTCGCAGCCGAGATATCGCTGCATGATCATCTCACCGAACAATTACACGTCGCGACCTCGGATCCCGTCGATCGTTTGATTGGCGCATCGCTGATCGACCTCATCGACGAAGCCGGCTATTTGCGCGATCCTCTCGATGAAGTCGCCGATCGGTTAGGTGTAAGCTTAGAGCGCGTTAAGACCGTGCTCGCGATCATACAGCGCTTTGATCCATCGGGCGTTGGTGCGGCCGATCTTTCCGATTGTTTGCGCATCCAACTCGTTGAGCGCAACCGCTATGATCCTGCGATTGCGGCGTTGCTCGATAATCTCGACCTATTGGCTCGGCGCGATTTTCCTTCGCTCAGAAAACTCACTGGCTTGGATGATGAAGACATCTTGGAAATGGTGTCCGACATCAAATCGCTTGATCCGAAGCCCGGTTTACGCTTTGGCGGCGGCACCATCCAGCCCGTCATTCCCGATGTTTATGTGCGCAAAGCACCCGATGGTACATGGCTTGTCGAGCTCAACTCCGACACATTGCCCCGCGTCCTCGTCAATCAAACCTATGCCGCTAAAATTTCCGGTAATCTGAAAACCGAAGATGAAAAAAGCTTTGTGAGCGAGGCGTTGCAAACCGCCAATTGGCTTACCAAAAGCTTGGAGCAACGCGCCAAAACCATTTTGAAAGTCGCGAGCGAAATCGTTCGCCATCAGGATCTGTTTTTTGACCAAGGCGTCGAGTTTTTGAGACCCCTAAATCTGCGTACCGTTGCTGACGCAATTTCAATGCATGAATCAACGGTTTCGCGCGTCACATCGAACAAATATATCGCGTCCGAGCGCGGTCTGTTTGAAATGAAATATTTCTTCACCGCCTCGATCAATGCGTCCGGTGGGGGCGAATCCCATTCGGCAGAAGCCGTGCGATTCCGCATCAAACAAATGATCGATCAAGAAGCGCCCAATGATATCCTCTCGGACGACACCATTGTTACCAAACTCAAGACATCGGGCATTGATATTGCCCGCCGTACGGTTGCCAAATATCGCGACAGTTTAAAGATTCCGTCATCCGTCGAACGGCGTCGCGAGAAGCAGGGCATGGTACAGGCCAAGGCTGGCTGAATAAGGCCGCCAAATCTGTAAAATTCTATATTTATCAATAGATTATTCGCGATATTTTTTTGTTCGTGCCCTCGCTATTGCTGGCCATTGACATGAACCCTAACGCTCCCTAACTCTAATATAGGAGCCAGCTTCATCAGGCTCCATCATGGACGGCAAGCGGGGGGTCACATGCCACTACGCGTTTCCGGTAAAAATCTCGATCTAGGCGAAGCGCTTCGCCTGCAAATCACGCATCGGATCGAGGAATCAGTTGCCAAATTTTATGCAGGTCTTGTTACAGGTCACGTTACCTTGCGGCCGGAGGGGTCGGGGTTTGAAACGGATTGCGTCTTGCACCTTTCCTCAGGCGTCACCTTGCATGCGGTAGGCTCCGCGCAAGAGCCCTATTTCAGCGCCGAGCGGGCGGCTGAAAAGGTCGAGAGCCGACTGCGACGCTACAAGCAACGGCTTAAGGACCATGCCTCCAAAAACGGCGTGTCGCACCCGATGGAAGCCTCCTCCTATGTCATCGAGACACCCAGCGAAGAATGGGCGGAGAATGACGAAACCGAGTTCAGCCCCGTTGTCATCGCCGAGACCAAAAAGAACATCAAATCCATGTCGGTCAGCGATGCCGTGCTTGATCTCGATATGACGGGGGCGCCCGTGATCCTGTTTCGCCATGCGTCGTCGGACCGGATCAATGTCGTCTATCGGCGAACGGACGGGAATATCGGATGGGTTGACCCGCCGGCGCTTGAGAACTAAGTCAGCATCCACCGCATAAGGCGGCAAGCGAGTTGGGCCAACCGGTTAACGGGTTGGCCCGGTTCATGCTTTGTCGATCGGTGCGGTACTTTACTTAGAGAAGACTTTAAATGCCATTGACCGATATTCTGACGCCTCAAGCCATTCTCCCGTCTGTTAAGGCGGGTTCGAAAAAGCAGCTCCTCCAAGAGCTCGCGGCGTTTGCAGCCAGCCAATCCGGCCTCTCGGAAAGCGATGTTTACGAGGCTCTTTTGCAGCGTGAACGCCTCGGTTCGACGGGAATCGGGCATGGAATTGCCATTCCGCACGGCAAATTACCCAAACTCAACCAGTTATTCGGTATTTTCGCCCGCCTAGAAAAGCCCCTTGATTTCGAGGCATTGGACGGTGAACCTGTTGACTTGATCTTTCTGCTCTTGGCCCCCGAAGAAGCCGGCGCCGATCATCTGAAAGCCTTATCCCGCGTCGCCCGGGCGCTGCGAGATCCGGCAATTGCCCAAAAATTGCGCAAGTCGCATGATGCATCCGCGCTGTTCGCGATGCTCACCCAAACGCCAACGGCAACGGCGGCTTAAGGCGGTCGCTTATTTCCAATCCCGGGCTTTGTAGTCGATCGCGTAGCGCTCAGGCTCTGCCGCAATCGCTGCCAAGCCGTAAAGCACGGCATCGGGCTCCATAAGCAAACGTGTGCCGATGCGGCGGGTCAGGCCATCGACCGGCTCTTTGGCTTCAAAAGCCTGCCGGAACGCGCCTTTATCGATCATCGACGCAATGCGCGGCAAAATCCCGCCCGCCAGCGTCACGCCGCCAGACGCCATAAAGGTAATCGCAATATCGCCTGCAAACCGTGCAATGATGCGGACATAGGCGTTTACCGTCGCGCGCTCTTCCGATTTAGGGTTGCTGAGCGCTGCATTGACGATTTCCACGCCCGTTTCCGGCGGCATGGATTGCCCCTTCGCCAAGAGCCGCGCCCGGTGAACACGAACGAGCCCCGGACCAGACATCACCGATTCGGTCGTCACACGGCCCAAAACCCGCTCCAGATGCGGCCAGAACGCCTCTTCATCCTTCCCCACGGGGCCAAAATCAATATGGCAGCTTTCGCTTGCGACAGGGATATAGCGGCCATCAATCGTCAACAGCGCGCCAATACCCAAACCCGTGCCGGGCCCGAGAATCACTTGCGGCCCGGCGCTTAACGCTGGCGCTGCCTCGCCAATCTGCTTTAGCCATTCCGGCCGTAACGCGGGTAAAGAAAGGGCCTGAGCTTCAAAATCATTCAGCAAAAGCCCGCTCTCAAAGCCGAAGCTTTTGGCCAATTTCGGGCCATCTACAGTCCAGGACGCGTTGGTCAAATGCGCGCGCTTATCCACAACGGGACCCGCCACACACATCATCGCCGAACGGGGCTTTTCTTTCAAATCGGCTAAAACGGTACGAATTGCCGCTTCTGGATCGGAAAAATCCTTGGTTTGCAAGCGGCTGACGATCACCGGATCTTTGCCAGGTGTGGTTGCCAAAGCAAAACGGGAATTGGTACCGCCAATATCAGCAATCAGAACCGGATGCGCGAACATGAAAAAGTCACCTTATCGAAACAAGCAGCGAGTAGAATAGCGAGTGGTGTAGCGTGGAACGATGAGTTGATCTATCTCTTTCGCCAGAAATTATCCCTGTATCTTTGGAGGCCGACATGTCGCAATCCCCATCCAGCCTGTTCCAACTCGGCCCCGACACCACGCCCTATCGCAAACTCACAAGCGAAGGTGTGAGCGTCGAAGCCGTCGGTGGCCGCACCTTCTTGAACGTTAAGCCCGAAGCGATCCGCGCTTTATCCAAGCAAGCCTTTATCGACATCAACCATTTGCTGCGCCCCGGCCATTTAGCCCAGCTCCGCAAAATTCTCGATGATCCGGAAGCCACCCCGAATGACCGTTTCGTCGCCTTCGATCTTTTGAAAAACGCCAACATCGCGGCGGGCGGCGTGCTGCCCATGTGTCAGGACACCGGCACCGCCATCGTGTCCGCCAAGCGCGGCCGTAACGTGCTCACCGAGGGCTTTGACGAGGACGCGATCGCGGGCGGCATCCAAGACGCCTATTTCGAAAAAAACCTGCGCTATTCGCAGGTAGCGCCCCTCTCGATGTTTGAAGAAAAAAACACCAAGACGAACCTTCCCGCCGAGATCAATCTTTATGCCGAAGGCGACGACGAATATAAGTTCCTTTTCGTTGCCAAAGGCGGCGGCTCCGCGAATAAAAGCTATTTCTATCAGGCCACGCCTTCGATCTTAACGCATGATCGCATGATCGCGTTCTTGAAAGAAAAGATTTTAACGCTCGGCACCTCCGCTTGCCCACCCTATCATCTGGCCATCGTGATTGGTGGCACCTCGGCCGAACTCGTGATGAAGACCGTGAAAATGGCCTCCACGCGCTACTATGATTCACTGCCCAGGCACGGTTCGGAAGCGGGCCACGCCTTCCGCGATCTGGCGATGGAAGAGGAAGTCCACAAGCTCACGCAATCTTTAGGCGTCGGCGCGCAATTCGGCGGCAAATATTTCTGCCACGATGTCCGCGTCATCCGCCTGCCCCGCCACGGCGCATCGCTGCCCATCGGCTTGGGCGTATCGTGCTCGGCTGATCGTCAAGCCATCGGCAAAATCACCAAAGATGGCGTGTTCTTGGAACAGCTTGAAGCCGATCCCTCGCATTATTTGCCTGATCTGGACGAGAGCGAATTTACCGCGCATTGCGTCAATATCGATCTCAACCAACCCATGTCGGAAATCCTCGCCACCCTCTCCTCGCACCCGATCCGCACGCGATTGTCGCTCAGCGGCACGCTGATTGTCGCGCGCGATTCAGCACACGCCAAAATCCGCGAGCGTCTCGACCGCGGCGAGCCGATGCCCGATTATTTCAAAAACCATCCCGTCTATTACGCAGGCCCCGCCAAAACACCGGTCGGCTACGCCTCAGGCAGTTTCGGCCCCACCACGGCAGGCCGCATGGACAGTTTCGTCGCCCAATTCCAAGCCGCCGGCGGCTCGATGGTGATGCTCGCCAAAGGCAACCGCTCACCAGAAGTGCGCGAAGCCTGCAAAAAATACGGCGGCTTCTATCTAGGCTCCATCGGCGGCCCTGCTGCGCGTCTCGCCCAAGACTGCATCAAGCATGTCGAAGTACTCGAATATCCAGAACTCGGCATGGAAGCGATCTGGAAAATCGAAGTCGAGAATTTCCCGGCGTTTATCGTGATTGACGACAAGGGGAACGACTTTTTTAAAGAGCTGAATTTGGGGTGAGGAGCGGTCGTGCGCAGCACGACAAAACGATCCCGTGAATCGTTTTGAGCGACGAACGCCCTGAGCCCTAGCGAAGGGCCGGGAGGCCTAGCGAAGGGCCGGGAGGCCGACTCGAAACGCTAAGCCGTCCTTGCGAGCGGACGCGACGCAATCCAGTTGATGGTGAAGAAGAATCGCAATCGTGACGCTGCATCTCAACAATGATCACCAACCAGGTTGCTTCGCGTCCGCTCGCAATCACGGTGTTATGATCGCGCCACCCCCGCCAACCTCTCCAACGCGCCATCCAACACCTCATCGCGCTTTGCAAAACAAAAGCGCACCACGGTCTTGACCGGATTTTCCGCATAAAAAGCCGAAACCGGAATAGCCGCAACACCATGCTCTTGCACAAGCCGCAGACAAAAATCGACGTCATCCGTTTCACCCAATGGGGCAATATTCACATTGACAAAATAACTGCCTTGGCTCGGCAACACATCAAAGCCTAGATCGATCAAGCCTTTCGTAAACCGGTCCCGGCTGCGCGTAAAATCCGCCCGCATCTGCGTGAAATACTCATCGTCTTTTTGCAGCCCATAGGCCACCGCCGTTTGCAAATT
>CAIRGA010000132.1 GCA_903877935.1 uncultured Hyphomicrobiales bacterium | reverse complement strand
GCGGGATTGTTACGCATATCAAGGATCTTTTGGCGATCGGCGGCGCTAGCCGCGCCATTTCTGAGGGAAGAGGCCTCGCCTGATAGCCCCATAGCGTCACCGTGCTGTTCTACAACTTTGAACCAGGTGTCTTTCGTGAACTGGAAGAGACCAGTTGCCGAACTGGTTCCGGCCTTTGCGTTAGCATTCAGGCCGCTTTCCACCTTAGCTTGTTGAAAAAGATAGGTAAAATCGACGCCGGTCGCAGTTGCCGCGGCCTTAATTGCACCCGAAATAGGGTCTAAAAAATTACCACTTGATGCTGAAACGTCGCCGATGGCCATAAAGCGTATTCCCACTCACAAATACTCATAGCTGATCTTAGCAATTTCTATACCAGCAGCTGATAAATCTGCTATTTAGGCGTCGGCGGTCTGTTGCTAGTCGGCAATTTTGAGGGTGGTGGTCGTGGATAGTTTCTTCTCGATTGGTTCGATTTTCTTGGTTGTTACGATATTGATTGTCATTGTTGCGGTTCAGCAATTTCAACAAAATGCCCAATACCGAGAAATTCAGGATCGGCTTCGCGAAATTAGGCATGCCGAAATGCTTGAACAACAGTCCCTTGCCCTCCGATCCGAGCGGTCGGCCGTGCTTGATCCCATAAATGTCCTTGAGGCATCGCTTCAGAGCAAGGGCTTAAACTCTTTGACAGCCGATGAATTGGCTTTCGTTGATAATGCGAAAAGACGTGTCAAAGTCATTAATGATACACTGATTGGAAACCGCCAATGGATGGGTGCTCCCTTCGATCTTGAGTGGCATGAGTTTCTTGATCGGATCCCGATTATTAGAAAAGCATATTTAGCTGCTAATTTTTCCGACGCACCCGTCTCGGTTGATCCATCCGTTGCGGCTGGAGGAATCACCACACCCAATCTCACATCTTTTTCTGGCCCCTCAGCCCCTATGGCTCCACCTACTTCAGGTAGTTGAAGAGCGAAAGCTGTGCGACTTTCGCGAACACACTTTCAGAGGCATTGAGTGTCAGTGTCTTTTGTTGAAGCTCGGTGGCCAATTTCGTTAAATCGGCGTCTTCGATGGCTGATTTATCTTGCTGGACATTGAGCAGCAAGTCCTGACTATTTTGATCAATATTATCTACCTTTTGCAATCGTGATCCGCAGATTGATTGGTAAGCAGAGTTGTGATCAATCGCAGTTTGGATTTGGCTGACATTATCACTTGTCAAATTACCGGTTGCCAACTGAGTAGTTGCATTTTTAATGACTTGGAATATCGAAATCGGCTTCCCGCTGGCGTCGCGGCTGGCATTCATAAAAATTTCGTTGCCATTGCTTGATGTTGGCGTCGAAAAGCCTTGCGCTAATTCTACTTCTTTTCGACCCGTGTCGCCGACATAAGCAACGCCGTCCGCGGTCGTGATAAATGGCGGGTTCTTCGTCTTATAACCACCAAAAAGATAATCTCCATTGGGGTCTTTTGTGTTGCCCAGCGCCATCAATTGATCCGACAATTGGGTCATCTCATCCGCAATAGCCGTTCTTGATGCTTGGCTATTGGTTCCGTTACTACCTGCAATTGTCAATTCGTTTAAGCGTGACAGAATATTGGCAGAAGACGATAAGACGGTGTCTTCTTGGCCCAGGCGTGATTTAGCTACGCTAATATTGCGGCTATATTGTTGAATAGATGCTTCGGATCGACTTAAGCGCGCTGCCGTCGTATAGCCACCGGGATTATCCGAAGGAACCAAAATGCTTTTTCCTGAGGAAACCTGTTCCTGGATCTTGCCGATTTGGGACTGCAAGTCATTCATTGAGGTGACTTGAGTTTGGAAAAATTGTTTGGTTCCGATTTGCATGGATTATCCTCCGGCGGC
>CAIRGA010000131.1 GCA_903877935.1 uncultured Hyphomicrobiales bacterium | reverse complement strand
ATCCATCGTGACATGGTGCCTGCGGATATTCGGTCAACGGATGATCCGTTCATTCGTCAATTTGCGGATGGCTTACCGGATGGGCCCGTGCCTTTTCATTATCCGGGCTCTGACTATGCCGCGGAGCTATTTGGTCCATGATCGCACGTGTCTTCAACTTTATTCATGACCTAGGCCATTCGATAACGAGCCGAATAGATCGCTTGGGGCTGGCCGCGCGATTTGCTGGGTTACTCTTGCTCGCGTTAGGTGTCTCGATCCGTCGCGCCTCCCTGATCATTCGCGAAGTATATTTCTCGGGTGTCCGGTCGTTATCGATTATCTCTGTTTCAGGTCTTTTTGTTGGCATGGTTTTGGCGGTTCAAGGCTATGAGGTTTTGCAGAGATACGGCTCTGCCGAATCTTTGGGCGTCATCGTGGCACTATCGCTCGTTCGAGAGCTTGGCCCAGTAGTAACAGCCTTGCTTTTTGCTGGACGCGCGAGCTCCGCAGTTACCGCGGAAATCGGCCTGATGCGTGCTACGGAACAATTGGCGGCCATGGACATGATGGCCGTCGATCCGCTATCCCGGGTAATCGCTCCTCGATTTCTGGCTGCCATTTTTTCAATGCCCATATTAGCGGCTATTTTTTCGGTGGCAGGCGTTTTTGGTGCTTGGATTGTAGGCGTCCAATTAATTGGTATTGACGATGGCGCGTTCTGGTCACAAATGCAGGCCAATGTTGACGTGCGGATCGACGTCCTAAATGGCCTATTAAAAAGTATCGTCTTTGGAACGGCCGTCGGGCTTATTTCGGTTTTCGAAGGATATTTTGCGGCCCCAACGGCCGAAGGAATCGCAAGCGCCACAACCCGTACGGTGGTGATCTCGTCGCTGTCGGTTCTATTACTTGATCTTGTTTTGACGGTGATGATGTTTCGGGGACTTAGCTGATGAATCGCTCTAAATTTGATTTTGCTGTCGGCCTTTTCGTTGCCATTGGCCTGCTGGCTATGGCGTTCATGGCGTTGAAGGTCGGTAATCTTGCAGGTTTTGACAGCGGATCAGGCTACGCTCTAGAAGCCCGTTTCGATAATATTGGCGGACTTAAAGTCCGTGCACCTGTTAAAAGCGCAGGCGTCGTGGTCGGGCGGGTCGAGTCAATTGGGCTGGATAGCGAGACGTATGAAGCCGTTGTTCGCTTGCGGATTGCTTCCAACTATCGCTTTTCAAAAGACACAATCGCATCAATTCTGACATCGGGGTTGCTTGGTGAACAATATGTAGGCTTGGAGTCTGGCGGCGATCCTGTATATCTCGCGGGTGGTGACCGATTGGGTAAAACCCAGTCTGCCATGATATTAGAAAAGTTGATTAGCCAGTTTTTGTTCAGCAAGGCGGCGGAAACGCCGGCAAAGTCCCAATGAAGCGTAACATAGCGGCACTTGTAATTGTAGCGATCATTGCGCCAAGCTTGGCTTTTGCTGTGCCAGCAAAGAAGACTAAGCTGATCATTGCGCCATTACCTTTGGAAGACGTGGCAGAGCCCACTCCGCCAAATGATTTTTTTGAACCGGTGAATCGATTTACCTTTGCCATTAACGACGGAGTGGATGCTGTCATCGTTAATCCGATGGTAGCCATTTGGAATGGCGTAATGCCCTCCTTCGTACGCACCGGGGTTGGTAATTTTTTTAATAACCTCGATGACATCTATGTTGGCATCAATCACCTGTTACAGGGCAACGGATCGCGAGCGTCGGTTGATTTGGAGCGTGTCGCGATAAATTCAACGGTAGGCATCGGTGGATTGGTTGATGTTGGTGCCAAAATGGGCCTTAACAAAGTGGATGGTGATTTTGGACAGACACTTGGGGTTTGGGGCATTCCATCGGGCCCATACGTCATTCTTCCATTGATAGGGCCATCGACGGTGCGAGAAACGGCCGGGCGCGGTGTACGCATAATGACCGATCCGCGTACCTATATGGATGCGGTGCCGTCTTATTCGCTCATGGGCCTTGAATATTTACAAACCCGCGCCGATGCCAAAGCCAATGAGGGGTTGATTGCTGCATCCAGTCTGGATCGCTACGTTTTTATTAGAAATTTATACCTTCAGAAGCGAGCGTTGATGGTTAAATCGGGGCGCGAAGCGCCGAATTCGAGCCAAGCTGCCAAGTAAAAAATATTGGATGATTTAAAAACTATGGCTATTTCTTTTCAACAATGGACCAGACCATTAGGGCTCATCGCTGCTTTTATGGTGGTAATGACCCTATCAGGGGCGTCTGCCGACGCACCATCGGCGGACGAGCTCGTTCGTAAGCTTGCTGCGGAAATGACGTTAGCGGTGCGATCTGATCCCGAACTGCAAAATCCTGGCTCCTTAAAAATATCTGACTTTGTTCAGAAAAATGTCGTTCCGAAGTTTGATTTTGAGAGGATTACGCAAATTGCGATGGGCCGGAATTGGGCTAAAGCCAATCCAAGCGAACAAAAGCAGATCGTTGCCGAATTCAGCAAATTACTGACGCGGACGTATTCGAATGCGATTGCAACGTTAAAGGAACTTGATGTCGAGGTGAAGTCGACCCGAGTTTCAACGCCAAATGCCGATGTGACCGTCAAAACGCAAATGATCGGGCGGCCTCAACCTGTTGCAATTGATTACAGCTTGATCAACAGCTCGAGCGGTTGGCGGGTCTACGATGTTACCGTTGAGGGTATTAGTCTCGTAGCTGCTTATCGTGATGAATTTGCCGGCTTAGTATCCCAGTCTGGCGTATCTGGACTGATCGATGCTTTAAAAAAGAAGAATGGCGGATAGTGATGGCCGAACAGGTGATCGCTATAGCGGGTTCATTGACCATGGCGACTGCTGGTCAGGCCTACCGTGACATCGAAAAAAAATTGGCTCAGTCAGATGTTTTTATTGATCTTTCTGGCGTCGAGCAGATCGATTCGAGTGCAGTTGCGCTCTTGGTGACCATCCTCAGGAAGGCTAAAATCTCGCGAAATTGCGTTCGATTTGATGCGATTCCGGCCTCAATTAATCAATTTTCTGAGATATACGGCATCGAAGACGAGCTCCGCTCGCGGACCCAATCGACTTCTTAATTAGACGATGTCATTGAGCATTGGCATCGATGTCAGCATAAATTTATCGAAGAAGGGAAGGCAGGCCCCACCAATAGCGCGCGCCTGATTTCCAACCGTACCTTCTATGATTTCAGGCGGATTCAAACCCTGCAAATTTAACCGAGCCAGTTCACTACGTGTTGCCTGTACCAGTCTTGATCGGACGTCAGCTGGAAAACCGCCATCGATAAAAACGGCGGAAAAATCGATTACGCCGCAGGAGCCAACGATGGCATTGGCCAGATGGGGTGCAATATCGCGAATCCAATCATCAATAAATTCAGCAAAACCAGACCATCCGTCGGGCTGCTTCCAGATTGGAGATGGATCGACACCGGCGGCCCTAATACGATTTTCAAGATTAGCAGCAGAGGCCACATCGATTAATTGAGCCGCCCGGCCATCTTGCCGGATGACAGGAAATGAACCAATTGCCCCAGCATTACCTGATGGACCTGTAAAGACGCCGCCATTTAAAACGACTCCGCCGCCAATGAAGAATCCGATGAACAGATAGAGATAGTTGCTAAATTCATGGCCGCGACCGAACACAAATTCAGCGCCGCAGGCTGCTGTTGCATCATTTTGCAAGTAAACAGGAAACGGGAAATCGTTATCGAGGCTATTCACGAGATCGGCTGATCGCCATACATCCATAGCCCCGGATGGGGCACCGATTCCGCCTTCCCATTGCCATAGGTCAAACGGTGACGCTATGCCCAATCCTGCAATCCTTTCCCGAAGCAAGGGAGCCATTTCCGACATTACAAGCGAGACGCTGCGACGCGTAAAATCAATAATCGCGTCCGGCATCGGCCACGCATATGCTTCGCGCAACGTGCGCCGGACATTCCCTACAAAATCAATAAGCACCAACTCTACGCTACGGCGGCCAATTTTGACCCCAAGCGAAAATGCACCGTCTTCTGCGAGTGCCATTGGTGTTGATGGTTGGCCAATTTTACCGCGCAACACGTTTCCGCGATGGAGCAAGCCATCGTCTTCAAGGCGCCGCATAATAACGGAAATTGCCTGAGCGGATAAGCCGGTAATTCTGGATATTTCCGCTTTGGTCAGGCTACCATGCCGGCGAATGAGGGATAAAAGTAATCGCTCATTATGAGCCCGCACGTCACCCTGCTTCGACCCGCGCCCTGAGGCGCTTAATCGACGCGTTTGACCGCTGGAGCCTTCCATAAAAATCGACACTTTGTTTCCTCTCTTATGCCCGCTCACGAACGGCCAATTGCAACCAGCGAAACAAATCTTAATAAATAAATCAAGTTGATTTATTTATTGACAAGCATCGATTTTCGATGTTCGTTAAGAGCCGAGAACGGGCAATGGTTTGATCCAGCGCTCGGAATTCTCGTTCCGTCGAGACCGGTGCTTAGCCGGCTCATATGGCTTTTAGGGAGGTTCTCTTGAACAAGACTCTTGTTACATCTTTGCTTGGCGCTATTGCAATGGGCGCAGTATTTGCTGCTCCAGCCTATGCAGAAACAGGCGCTTGCCTGATCACCAAGAACAACACAAATCCTTTCTTCGTGAAGATGAAGGAAGGCGCTACGAAGGCTGCAACTGATGCGGGTATTAAGCTCACCGCTGCAGCAGGCGTAAAAGATGGTGACGCTGCTCCACAAATCACAGCGATTGAAAATTGCATCGCGTCAGGTGCAAAAGGTATTCTCATCACCGCGTCGAATGACTCTGTCATTCCTGCGCTCAAGAAGGCCCGCGCTGCTGGCGTTCTCGTTATCGCACTCGACACGCCAATCGGCGACAAGGATGCGGCTGACATGACGTTCGCAACCGACAACTTCGAAGCAGGCATCCTCATCGGCAAGTGGGCAAAGGCTACGCTTGGCGACAAGGCAAAGGACGCCAAGATCGGCATGCTCGACATCAACAAGGACAACATCTCGGTTGACGTTGCTCGTGACACGGGCTTCCTCGTCGGCTTCGGCATCGACGTTCCTAACAAGAAGGTCATGGGTTCCGAGAAGGACGCACGCGTTATCGGCCATCAGTCATCGGATGCAAATCCTGAAGGCGGCGTGAAGAGCGTTGAAAACCTGCTCGCAAAAGAGCCAAACATGAACGTGGTTTACACGATCAACGAGCCAGCTGCTGAAGGCGCGTATCAGGCCCTTAAGAAGGCTGGTAAGGAAAAGGGTGTCTTGATCGTCTCGGTTGACGGTGGTTGCCCAGGTGTGAAGAGCGTTGCTTCGGGCGTCATCGGCGCAACGTCGCAGCAATATCCGCTGTTGATGGCCTCGAAGGGCATCGAAGCAATTGCAGCATTTGCTAAGGACGGCACGAAGCCTAAGGCTTCTGATGGTCTCGATTTCTTCAATACGGGTGTGAACCTCATCACCGACAAGCCAGCTGCTGGCGTTCCTTCGATCGACTCGAAGGAAGGTACCGCAAAGTGCTGGGGCTAATCTTTTAAGCCTGAACGACTAATTTAAATCTGTGGGGGGCGATCAATAGATCGCCCCCCACATCGTAAGAAACGCATGACGAACGGCGTTGACTATGTGTAAATTGCCGGAAATTGATTACGGTGTTAACGCGGAAGAGCTAACGGGGGAGCGCTTATGAGTGCGAATGCTGGGCCGGAGAAGACCATCTCCGATTTTGAAGCGGTGCTCGAAAAGGCCGACACATCAGTTGTCTCGTTTGAGCAAGATCGTAATGGTCCACTAGACGTCATTCGAGATTTCCTGAGAACAAACCCAACAGCCATTCCAGCTGCCGTACTCATTGTGAGCGTTATTGGCTTTGGTTTTGTTGCCAATAATTTTCTCAAACTCAGCACATTATCTCTTGTTTTGCAGCAAGTGACCGTTACGGGCATTGTCGCAATTGCGCAAACGATGATCATTTTGACCGCCGGGATCGATTTGGCCGTAGGTCAACTTATGGTCCTATGCTCTCTCATCATGGGGAAACTCGCGGTTGAAGTTGGCATTCCGGTTTGGATTGCAATCGTTATTGGGTTTATCGCGGGCGGCGCGATGGGTTGCCTTAACGGGATTTTCGTTGCCTATTGGCGCTTGCCGCCCTTTATCGTGACGCTGGGCACGCTTGGGATTTTTAAGACCCTAAAGCTCTGGTATTCGGGATCAGAATCGGTACGTGCCGCCGACATCGAAGATAAAGCTCTTTTCCTTGATTTTTTTGGACAGACCATCAAGCTGGGTGCCGGTGCAGAAGTTACATATGGCGGCATCGCCCTTGTCTTGACGGCTATTGCTGCTTGGTACGTGTTGAACCGCACGCCATGGGGCCGACATGTTCATGCCGTTGGAGATGATCCGGATTCGGCATTGCTCGCCGGTATTCAGACAAAGCGAATTCTATTGTCGGTCTATATCGTCGCCGGATTTGTATGCGCCTTCGGTGCCTGGATATCGATAGGTCGTGTTGGAACGATTAATCCGGAGAGTTTTGACCAGGTGAATCTCGACTCAATTACCGCGACCGTTATCGGGGGAACATCTTTGTTTGGCGGACGCGGGTCACTTTTTGGTTCTGTACTTGGTGCGTTGATCGTCGGTGTCTTCTCAACCGGTCTCGCATTGGCGGGCGTTGATTCCTATTGGCAGTATTTAACCATTGGCGTGTTGATCATTCTCGCTGTTGCGATCGATCAATGGTTGCGGAGGGCTTCGCAATGACAAAGCAACAACCCGTTCTAGAGGCTCGCGGACTCGCTAAGCGCTATGGCCATGTCGTTGCGCTTAATAACGCGGATTTTGATCTTTATCCTGGCGAAATTCTAGCGGTCATTGGTGATAACGGCGCAGGCAAAACAACGCTTATTAAAGCGCTGACGGGTGCTATTACACCTGATCATGGCGAGATCCGTCTGAATGGTGAGGTCGTCAACTTTCGGTCGCCGCAAGATGCGCGTGCTGCGGGCATTGAGACCGTCTACCAAAATCTCGCTCTTTCGCCGGCGCTTTCAATTGCAGAAAATATGTTTCTCGGCCGGGAACGATTGAAATCAGGCATTTTGGGCAAATTATTTTATATGCTCGATCGTTCCGGTATGAATAATTTTGCTCGCCAAAAGCTGAGCGAACTCGGTTTGCTGACGATCCAAAATATTGAACAGCCGATCGAATCTTTGTCGGGGGGGCAACGTCAAGGCGTTGCTGTTGCCCGTGCTGCTGCATTCGGTTCACGCGTGATCATCATGGATGAGCCAACAGCAGCGCTCGGTGTTAAAGAGTCACGCCGCGTTCTCGAGCTTATCTTGGACGTTAAAAAACGCGGAATGCCGATTGTTCTCATCTCGCACAATATGCCGCATGTTTTTGAGGTTGCTGATCGCATCCATATTAATCGACTCGGACGTCGCCTTTGCGTTATCAATCCGAAAGATTACACCATGGCCGACGCCGTTGCTTTTATGACGGGTGCTAAAGAACCTCCTCCTGAAGCCACTGCTGGTTGATTTGTGCCTGACTTAACGACCGTTATCGATCACCTAACTGGCGTCGTCAGCGATCATGATGATGGTCATTCACGCCTTTTGATAGCGATCGCGGGGCCACCGGGTGCCGGAAAAAGCACAGTTGCGGATGCACTCACCCAAAAGCTTAATCAGCTGATTTCAGATAGGCCGGCAGAGGCCGTTCCAATGGACGGCTTTCATTACGATAATAGAATTCTCGATGAGCGAGGATGGCGGGATCGAAAGGGTGCGCCGGAAACCTTTGACGTTGGTGGATTTTTAGCCCTCCTACAACGACTGAAAAATGGTCAAGAAGATATCGCAATTCCGGTCTTTGACCGCAGCGCTGACTTGGCGCGTGGCTCGGCGCGAATTATTCGCGGCCACCAAAGGCTTTTGATCGTTGAAGGCAATTATCTCTTGCTTGATCGGCCGCAGTGGCGGGAACTATTTCCGCTGTTTAGTTTGAGCATCTTTCTTGAACCGCCTATTGAAATCATTGAACAACGCTTGATCCAGCGTTGGCTTGATTATGGATTTGACCGTCAAGCTGCCGAGGTGCGGGCCAGAGGTAATGACCTCGCCAATGCTAAGATTATTTTAACCGAGAGCCGGCCTGCGAATATCGTCGTGCAGGATTGAAAAGAGTTGGGCTATATCCGGATCGGCAAATTGGATAGATTGCGCTAATATTAGACTTAATCATCGTCGAAAAGGCTTAAAAAAATGGAACAGCGCACGCTGGGGCAACAAGGCTTACACGTATCTAAACTTGGACTCGGCTGCATGGGTATGTCCGAATTTTATGGGACCTATGATGATGCCGTCTCGGCCTCTGTTATTCATCGCGCGATTGATCTTGGCGTAACATTTATCGATACCGCCGACATGTATGGCGTGGGCCACAATGAGGAATTAATTGGCCGAGCTATCAAAGGTCGCCGGAACGGACTCATTATCGCGACAAAATTCGGAAATGTCCGTGGACCAAATGGTGAGCGGCTGGGAATTTCCGGCACGCCTGAATATGTCAAGAGCGCTTGCGATGCGAGCCTCAAACGATTGGGTGTGGACGTCATCGACCTTTACTATCAGCACCGCGTGGACCCCAACACGCCGATCGAGGATACGGTCGGTGCGATGGCGGATCTCGTCAAAGTTGGAAAGGTTCGATATCTTGGTTTATCAGAGGCCGCGCCACAGACCATTAGGCGCGCCCATAAGGTTCATCCGATCACGGCGTTACAAACCGAGTATTCGTTGTGGAGCCGTGAGCCAGAAGCCGAGATACTGCCAACCTTGCGTGAATTAGGCATCGGCTTTGTGCCCTATTCACCGCTCGGTCGGGGATTTTTAACAGGTCGGTTCACATCGAATAATGATTTGCCGGATGGTGATTTTCGTAAAATGTCACCGCGCTTTTCTGGTGAGAACTTTGACGTAAATCGCGCGTTGGTGCGAGTCGTTGAAGAAATCGCTGCGGCCAATCACGCAACACCTGCTCAAATTGCGCTAGCCTGGGTTTTGGCGCAAGGAGACGATATTGTTCCGATTCCTGGTACCAAGCGTTTGGCCTATCTCGAAGACAATTTAGGCGCGTTAAAGGTTACCCTGTCGACCAGCGATAAAGTGGCACTTGATCAGGCGTTCCCTGCTGGTATTGCGAAAGGTGAGCGTTATCCAGCAGCCGCAATGGGTGCTCTTAATCTTTAATTTTAAATTTAAGCTGGAGCCATAACCCATGAAGCGGATTTTGTGTTACGGCGATTCAAACACGCATGGGACGAAACCCATGCGGAATGAGAATGATGTCGCACGCTTTGCCTATCACGAACGCTGGCCCGGTGTAGTCGCCTCCGAGCTTGGAGCGGAGTTTCATATTATCGAAGAAGGGCTGCCCGGACGAACAACGGTTCACGATGACGCGATTGAGGGAATCCATAAGAATGGAAAGACTTATCTCCTACCTTGCTTAGAGAGTCATTGGCCGCTTGATACGGTCATTATTGCTTTGGGCGTAAATGATTTTAAGGCACGCTTTAGCGTAAGCCCAGCAGAGATTTCCGCTAGTGTCGGAACCCTCATCACCATTGTCAGAAATGCACCTAGTTTCGGGCATCAGACGCCAAAGATTCTCGTGTTGGCCCCTCCGCCAATCGTTGAAGCGGGCTGGCTTGGTGAAATGTTTGCAGGGGGAGCTGCAAAATCCAAAGAACTATCGGTTCATTTATCTGCAATGGCCGATGCAAATGGCGCAGCCTTTTTTGACTTAGGGAGCGTGGCACATGTCTCCCCCATTGATGGTATTCATTTTGATGCAACCAACCATCGTGTTATGGGCCATGCCATCGCACTTCAGTTGAAAGAAATATTGGCGTGATTAATCGAAACGGTACGTTTGAGTTTATTTTACTAATTGCTCTACTTAATGCACTAACTGCTATGTCAATCGACACGATGCTGCCAGCGATTGGTGTTATTGCCAATGAGCTTGGTGCGGCCGATCCGAACAACCGTCAATTTATTATTACGGCCTTGTTTGGCGGAATGACGCTCGGCACCTTAATTTATGGCCCTGCTTCTGACTCAATTGGACGAAAGCCTGCCATTTTTATTGGTTTGGTTATTTTTGCCGTTGGCGCGCTTATGTGCCTTTTTGCTACAAATTTTTCAGCAATGCTTATTGGGCGCTTTATTCAAGGTTTAGGGGCTGCTTCGCCTCGTTTTGTATCAACAGCCATGGTGCGCGATGGCCTTGCTGGCTCGGCTATGGCGAGGGTCATGTCCTTTGTCATGACAGTCTTTATGTTGGTACCCATTCTTGCACCGTCCATCGGTCAACTCGTGCTTTTGGTCTTTCATTGGCGGTTCATTTTTGGTGGGTTCTTTGTGATGTCGATTGTGGCTGGACTTTGGCTCGGCTTGCGTCAAGAAGAGACGTTGCCCGTTGAGCGCCGATTACCATTTTCACCCCGGACTTTACTAGCATCCGGTATCGAGGCTTTCCGTCATCCCGTTACGCTTGGCTACACGCTTGCTATGGGTTGTGTTTTTAGCGGCCTCATATCGTATCTTGGAACATCTCAACAAATTTTTGCTGAGCTTTATGGCCAAGGAACGTGGTTTGCCATTTGGTTTGCTGGCTTCGCTGTTGCGTTGGCGCTTTCGACGATTGCGAATGGTCGATTTGTCGTACGTCTTGGTATGCGTGTTATTACGAAATGGGCACTGCGGGCCAGTATGGGTTTCTCGTTCATATTTTTAATTGTAGCGATGTCTTATGGCGGAACGCCACCTCTCCTGACATTAGGCCTCTATCTGTTTTTGAACTTCTTCTGCCTAGGGCTTCTCTTCGGAAACTATAATGCGTTAGCCTTAGAGCCAGTCGGACATATTGCGGGCATGGCTTCGGCCGTTTCGGGTTTTATTTTTTCGATCATTTCCATTGTTGGCGGAACATTGGTTGGCCAGACCTATAATAACACGGTTATCCCCCTCGTCGCCGGCTTTGGTGGTTTTGGCATATTGGCCTTCCTTCTCACCGAATGGGCCGAGACTAAACGGAAAACGATCGTAAAGCTCTGACTCGACTAATCAATCAAATAGGCCAATAATCATATAAATTCATAATTATTGGGTGGTTCGTAGAAAGGCAGGGATACAATGTTGAGACTAGAGGAAAAACTCGCGCGTATTCATGCTGGTGACTACTCACGCAATGATTTTATTATCGCCGACGCAAAAGATCCCGATATGGGCCCAGGCTTGCATGCGATTGGACCAATGCGGGAACCGGATGGCACGAGTTCGCGATTCCGTACGCGCGAAGAGTTCTTGGTTTCGATTGAGGATATCATCAAGCAAGACGTCGTTGATATCATGCTAACGTCACTCTCAAATCTGGAACAACTCCACAAGCGCGGTACGGCTCAGGGATCCGATATTAAATTCGCGATCCGTGCGAACGACACGACAGATATCTGGCGCCATCGTGGAGCGACCTATCATAATTCGCCATCGCGTCCGTTCCGTACGGCCGCTGTCTCGCGTGCTGTTTCTTTAACTGATTTAGGGCTTTATTCGATTACATTTAACAATGATCTCGATGCCGATCATTATTCGCTTGAAGCCTTTACCGAATTTCGGGAAGACGCCATGGCCCATGGCATGAAGTATTTTCTGGAAGTCTTTAATCCAAACGCTGCGCAGATTTCGGCGGACGATATGCCTCGCTATGTGAATGACGCCATCATTCGTTGTCTCGCGGGTTTGACGGAAGCGGAACGCCCGCAATTTTTAAAGATTGCTTATAATGGTCCGCGTGCACTTGATGAGCTTGCATCCTTTGATCCAAGTCTCGTTGTTGGCGTTTTGGGCGGCGGCGCGGGCACAACGCGCGATTGCTTTGAGCTCATTTTTCAAGCAGAAAAATACGGCGCTCGTGTCGCTTTGTTCGGCCGGAAGATAAACTTAGCCGAATCGCCGCTCGAAATGATCCGCCATATGCGGGCTGTAGCCTCCGGTGCATTAACCCCGACCGAGGCTGTTTCCTCCTATCACGATGCTTTGAAGACCAATGCGATTACGCCTGCGCGATCCTTTGCAGACGATAATGTGATCACTGAAGCGGTTCTCAAATCGGCGTGAGATGAATGCGATGTCCCAGCGGAGTGGAATTCTGACAGCAGGCTCTTGGTGCGTCGACAATAATAAGTCACTGCCGCTATGGCCTGCTGAAGATACGATGAGCACAATCACCGCGTTAGATCGCCAAGGTGGGGGATCAGGCTCAAATATGGCGTTTGATCTTAAGCGTCTCGACCCTGATTTTTTTGTCGAAACGATGGGCATCGTTGGCGATGATTCAGATGGACGGTTTTTGATCGAGAAATGCGACCAAGCAGGTGTTAAGCGTGATCGACTTGCAATGGTCAAAGGGGGCATGACGGCATTTACCGATTGCTTTAATTCACTTGAAAGCGGCAAGCGAACGCATCTTTATTTCCCGGGCGTAGCAGATGCACTTTCCCCTGATGATTTTGACTTTACCAACACCACGGCAAGGCTGTTGCATTTAGGTCTTCCGGGCGCTCATAGGACCATGGATGGGCCCTGGGGTAACGATACGACGGGATGGGTGACGGTGTTACGTGCGGCTCAACAGGCAGGGTTAAAAACCAATCTAGAAATGGTTACGACGACCCGCGAAAAAGTTCGCCATTTCGGACGCTCCTGTCTGCCCCATCTTGATCTTCTTATTGTCAATGATTTTGAAATTGGTGCCGTGGCCGATGTCGAGACGCGCGATGGTACTCAAACGATCGCTGATCAAGTAGTTGAAGCTCTTCGAAGGATCGTTGAGCTTGGATCGGTATCCATTGCCGCCGCCCATTTTCCGGAAGGCGCGATTGCCCTCAGTCGCGATGGAGACTTGTTCTGCGTTGGATCGATTGCGATCCCCTCAAACGAGATTGCGGGCGTGAACGGCGCTGGCGATGCATTTGCAGCAGGATTTCTATATTATTGGCATCAATCCCATCCCATTGATGATGCTTTGCGCTTTGGCCACGCCGTAGCGGCGGCCTCTATGCGTGAGGTTTCAACAACGGCGGGTGTTACGAATGTCCGGGATACGCAAAATCTGGCTAAACAGTGGGGGTACCGGCCAGCGCCATCTGTAAAAGGCTGATTTATGGCGAGAAATGGTGCCGCTTAGGT
>CAIRGA010000130.1 GCA_903877935.1 uncultured Hyphomicrobiales bacterium | reverse complement strand
CTCGTTCAAGCGTTCGAATTGGTGGGATGCGGTGAAGGGCGAATGTGAAGCCGTTCGCAACCGCGTTGGCCTCATGGATCTTTCGACCTTCTCCAAATATGAAGTCTCAGGCCCCGATGCCTATACCTATCTCTCGCGCATCTGCGCCAACAAGATTCCGGCCAAGGTCGGCGGCGTCATGCTGGGTCATCTCTTAAACGCCAATGGGTTTATTGAATCCGAAATCACCGTTACCCGTTTGACGGAAGACCATTTCTATGTGCTCTCCGCAGCGGTTGCCCAGTTGCATGATTTCGATCAGCTGAATTGGCGCGTTGAAAAGGGCGAGAAGGTCACGATCACGGATGTCACCGATGATTATGGCGTGCTGGTGCTTGCCGGTCCGCACGCGCGGGATGTCTTGGCGCCGCTCACCGATATTGATCTTACCAATGCGAGCTTCCGTTGGTTGACGGGTAAAGAAGCCAAGGTTGCAGGTGTTTCCGGTGTTCGTCTCTTACGCGTGAATTATGTCGGTGAACTCGGTTGGGAGTTGCATTGCCCCATGGCGGATATGCCAAAGGTCTTTGAGGCTTTGATGGCGTCTGGCAAGCCGCATGGCATTCAACTTTTCGGCACTTACGCGATGAACTCGCTCCGCATGGAGAAGGCCTATCGCGGTTGGGGTTCGGAACTCACCAATGAAGTCACACTGATCGAGGGCGCGATGGAACGCTTCGTCGATTTCAACAAAGACTTTGTGGGCAAGCCCGGCACGCTCGCTTCCAAACAACAAGGCCCGCGCATCGAACTCGTTTATCTCGAAGTCGAGGCGATTGATAATGATTGCTATGGCAATGAGCCGATCTACCATGATGGCCGTATTGTCGGCCTGACAACAGGCGGCGCCTATGGCCACGCCACGGGCAAGTCGTTGAGCTTTGCCTATGTCGAGCCGGCGCTTGCTCAACCCGGCACGTCGTTTGAGATCATGATGATGGGCACAATGTGCAAAGCGCATATCTTGGAAGATGTTGCATGGGATCCGAAAAACGAACGCTTGCGGGCATGAGAATCAAAGCATGACGGAGCTGCGCCAAGCCTATCCGGAGATCGAACCCTATTTAACAGGGCGCCTCCGCGTGTCGGACATTCATGAGCTCTATTATGAAGAGAGTGGCAACCCGAATGGCAAGCCCGTCGTGTTGCTGCACGGCGGGCCGGGCGGTGGCTCCAACCCTTTCATGCGGCGGTTACATGATCCGGAAGCCTATCGGATTATCAATTTTGACCAGCGCGGTTGTGGAAAATCAACGCCTCATGCCGAGCTGCGCGAAAACACGACGTGGGATTTGGTCGCCGATATGGAGCGCTTGCGCGAGCATCTAGGTGTTGAGCGTTGGCAAGTATTGGGCGGCTCTTGGGGCTCGACGCTTGCTTTATCGTACGCCCAGCTTTGCCCCAATCGCGTCACCGGGCTGGTGCTGCGCGGCATTTTTATGCTGCGTCGTGAAGAGCTGATGTGGTTTTACCAATCCGGCGCGCATTGGTTGTTCCCCGATGCTTGGGAAGAGTTCGTCGCGCCTATCCCGGAAGACGAGCGGGGCGATATGATCAGCGCTTATTATAAGCGCCTCACGTCACCCGACCGCGACGTGCAGCTTCGGGCAGCACGCGCTTGGAGCCAGTGGGAAGGCAAGACGATTTCCTTGCTCGCTAATCCTGCCCGCGTCGATTTGTTTGGCAGTGACGACTATGCTTTGGCCTTTGCCCGCATTGAATGTCATTATTTCATTCATTGCGGCTTTTTTGATCGCGACGATCAATTGCTCGCCAATGTGAGCAAAATATCAACGATCCCCGGTGCGATTATCCACGGCCGCTATGATGTCTGCACCCCGCTTAAAAACGCGTGGGATTTGCACAAGGCGTGGCCTAAGGCTGACTTTCGCATCATACCCGATGCAGGGCACGCGGGGACGGAACCCGGCACGCTGGACGCTATTCTGGAAGTGACCGACGGGTTTCGGTGACGCGGGAAAAGGGATAGACAAAACTACGCGAATAGCGTATTTTTAGATCGATGCTCTTCGAGTGGGATGACGCTAAAAGCAATCGAAATTTACGAGAGCGGCAGCTTGATTTTGCAAGTGCCGCAGCTTGATTTTGCAAGTGCCGCCCTGGTGTTTGATGGACCCGTTCAAACCGCCATGGATGACCGCAGAGATTATGGCGAAGAGCGGATCATCGCCATCGGCGAAGTCGACGGGGTTTTTTTAGTCGTCGTCTACACTGACCGGGGAGAGGTAAGGCGGATCATCTCGGCCCGCTATGCCAACAAAAGGGAGCGCCAGATATGGCAATCATTCGTCAATCCCTAGACGACATTCGAGCGGCAAAGCGCGGCCGTCCGCCGTTGCAGCAGGCGACCGATGAGGCCATTGCCAATGCGATAAGCGCGGACCCTGATATGGCGCCGGAAGTGACGCTGGACCAGATCATCGCGCCCAAAAATCTCCGACGTCGATTAAACATGACGCAGGAACAATTTGCCGAAGCCATCGGCATTCCGGTCGCGACCTTGCGCAATTGGGAGCAGGGCCGCAACAGCATTGACCCTGCAGGTAAATCCTTGTTGATCCTTCTGGCGCGCGATCCAGAAACGGCGCTTGCAACACTTGCTGCTGCACGGGCGGCCTAAAGGTCTGGTGAAGGCTTTAGGCCTATTGCGACCAATCCTCTACAACCAGCCCCGGTACCCGGAAAAACTCGCGCGTATTGGCCGTCACAAGCGTTGCGCCACGGCTTCTCGCTTGGGCGGCTATCATTATATCATAGGGGCCAATGGGTGTTCCTAGGCGTCTAAGATGTGCACGAATCTCGCCAGCCTCCGCGGCGTCATCGCTTGTAAATTCAATAATCTCGAAAGGACCGCTTGCTATAAACAATGCAAGTTTTTTCTCATTGGCATTACGCTTGGCCGAATTGGCAGCGCCATAACAGAGCTCGTGATAAGTGATGACCGAGAGATCCATTTTAGTACCGCTGGCCCGTTCAGCGTCGAACCTTGCACGAAGCTGCGATCGCTGATTGTTCATCAGGGCAATTGCCACATTCGTATCAAGGTGGATCATTCGTCAAATACTTTACGATCCGCCGGCATTGCCGGTTGTTCCCTGCCCCCGGCGAGGAATGGTGTGTCACCTAAAGCATCAATCTCTGCCCATGGCATCGGTGCCCTAACGCCCATCGGCTCCAAAATCACCTGTTTCCCCACGCGCCTAACCTGCACTTCTTTCCCCTCAAAGCGGAATTCCTTCGGCAAGCGAACGGCTTGGCTGCGGCCATGCATAAAAAGTTTGGCGGTTGCAGTCATGGAGGCCTCCTTTGGTAGCTATCATTTGATAGATACCATAAAATAACCATTCTGTCATTTCAAATTCGAAGTATTTTATTAACAAAGGATTAACCATAAATCCTTCGGCAAAGCCTGTATTTTTGCCGCAACACCCATGCCATCAAAAAGGGTGCAATTGCTCTTCCAACGGCTTAGATTAGCCCGAACTGGAGGAGTTGGGCATGGATTTTCAAATCTCCGACGAGATTGAGCAGTATCGCAAACGCATCGCGGCGTTCGTTGATGCCCATATCCTGCCGCTTGAAAGCGATCCTTCGGCCTATGACGGCCACGGCAATATCGCGCTCGCCCGTCTTGAACCCCTACGCGCTAAAGCCCGTGCGGAAGGCCTCTGGTGCCTCCAGCTAAAGCCCGAGACGGGCGGCAAGGGTTTAGGCAAAATCGGCATGGCGGTGTGCTATGAGGCGATGAACCGCTCGATTTTCGGCCCTGTGGTGTTCAATTCCTCCGCCCCTGACGACGGCAATATGATGGTGCTCGAAGCGCTCGGCACGGAAGAGCAGAAGGCCGAATGGTTGGCCCCCATCGTCGAGGGCAAAGTCCGCTCGGCGTTTGCGATGACAGAGCCCCATCCCGGCGGCGGGTCCGATCCCGGCATGATCCAGACCCGTGCCGGGAAGCGGGGATCGGATTACATTATTACCGGCCGCAAATGGTTCATCACGGGAGCAGAGGAAGCGAGCCATTTTATCCTGATGGCGCGTACCTCGGATGATCCGCGCCATGGCCTCACCGCGTTTCTGTTTCACAAAGACCAACCCGGTTGGCGCATTGTGCGCCGTATCGGCATCATGGGGCCGGAAGAACATGGTGGCCATTGCGAGTTGGAATTTGACGGTCTCGTCGTCCATGAAAAGAACATTCTCGGCGGCGAGGGCAGGGGCTTGAAAGTCACGCAAGTCAGGCTTGGCCCTGCGCGCCTCACCCACTGCATGCGGTGGCTAGGACTTGCAAAACGCGCGGTTGAAATTGCGCGTGAATATGCAGGCCAACGCGAAGGCTTTGGGGTTAAATTATCCGAACGCGAAAGCGTGCAGATGATGCTCGGCGATATCGCGATGCGGATTGAAATCGGGCGCCTGCTTGTGATGAAAGCCGCATGGGCGCTCGATCATGGCTCCTTCGCGCGAAAAGAAATTTCGATGGCGAAAATGCACGTCGCCAAAGTGCTGCATGATGCGGCCGATACGGCGATTCAAATCAATGGCGCGCGCGGATATTCAACCGATACTGTGCTCGAATGGATCTATCGCTATGCCCGTCAGGCGCGATTGGTGGATGGCGCGGATGAGGTGCATAAAATGGTGCTGCATCGGCTTCTCGCTGATGAAGGCGATGCCTTCTGGCAATGGCCTGTTGCTACGCCATGACGCAAACGGATTTTGAAACCGCCGCTTTGGATGCCTATACGCGCGAGCGTTTTGGTGCGCCGCTTTTATCGGTGGAGCGCATTGGCGGCGGGCAATCCAATCCGACTTATTTTGTAACCATAGGCGAAGCGCGTTACGTGTTGCGCAAGCAACCCAATGGCCCGATTTTAAAAGGGGCGCATGCGGTTGATCGTGAGTTCCGCGTCCTCGACGCCCTCGCTAAAACCGACGTGCCGGTGCCGCGGCCGGTATTGTTTGAAACAGAAACATCGACACTCGGAACGCCCTTTTATCTGATGCAACGTCTCGAAGGGCGCGTCTTTCACGATGCCGCTCTGCCGGGCCTTGCACCGGAGGAGCGCCGCGCGCTCTATCTCGCAATGGCCGAGACCTTGGCCAAGCTTCATTCGGTTGATCCCAACGCCATTGGACTTTCTGATTTTGGCCGTCCGGGAGATTATTTCGAGCGGCAACTCAATCGCTGGTCAAAGCAGTGGAATGAATCGCCAACGGATGACATTCCGGCGCTCGATATCTTGATCGAACGACTAACGGCCCATCGCCCCGTCGATGATGGCCTGGTTGCCATTGCCCATGGCGATTACCGGATGGGCAATCTGATGTTTCACCCCAAAGAGCCGCGCGTCATCGGTATTCTCGATTGGGAATTAGCCACCTTAGGCCACCCGCTTGCCGATGTCGGTTTTGCCGCCATGGCTTGGCACAGTCGGCCCGAAGACTATGGCGGTATCGCCGGGCTTGATCTTGACGCGCTTGGCATTCCATCGGAGGCTGAGTTTGTCGGTCATTATATGGCGCATGCCAAAGGCGGCCCGCCGCTCTTGCCGTTTCACATCGCTTTTGCGCTGTTTCGCTTCGCCGTTATTTTCATTGGCATCGCCGATCGGGCCCGCCAAGGGAATGCGGCCGGTGGCAATGCCCATGAAATTGCCCCCTTAGCGGCCCGTTTTGCTGAAATTGGCCTAAAAATCATGGGTGGTTAACGCGTCCTGCGACGATCTGACATGCACAGTGACCGGTTGCCTAAAGCCTTCCGACACGACACATTGCGCTCCATCGATCACCTAGAAAATCGGATCAGGGAGCAGACCATGACCAAGCGTATTCTCTTCACAGGCGGCACCGGCAAGGCAGGGCGTCACGTTATGCCGTGGCTCAAAGCCAAGGGCTACGACATCCTCAATTTCGATTTGAAGCCGTTCGATCATCCGGGCATTTCGAATCTCGTCGGCGATATCACCGATAGCGGGCAGGTGTTCAACGCCATGACGACGCATTTCAACTTTGATGGGTTGAATGCGGGCAAGGCTCCGTCACCGGTCGATGCCGTCGTGCATTTTGCTGCCGTGCCGCGCATTCTGATTAACCCGGATAATGAGACGTTCCGCGTCAATGTCATGGGCACCTATAATGTTATCGAAGCCGCGATGAAGCTCGGCATCCGTAAAGTGATCGTGGCCTCATCCGAGACAACCTATGGCGTGTGCTTCGCCGAAGGCGATAAGGATTTCCATTCCTTCCCGCTGGATGAAAGCTATGATGTCGACCCGATGGATAGCTATGGCCATTCAAAAGTCGTCAACGAGCTCACCTCGCGGACCTTCGCGATGCGTTACAAGGCCGATATCTACGCACTCCGCATCGGCAATGTCATCGAGCCGCATGAATACACGATGTTCCCGCCCTTCTTGAAGGATCCGATGTCCCGCAAGCGCAATGCGTGGGCCTATATCGATGCGCGCGATTTGGCGCAGATCGTTCATTTGGGATTGCAAAAGGATGGCTTGGGCTTTCAGGTGTTCAATGCAGTGAACGACACGATCACGGCTGAATTGCCAACCGCAGAATTCTTGAAAAAATACTGCCCCAACACGCCAATCACCCGCCCGATGGGCGAGTTCGAAGCGCCGCTCTCCAACAAGAAGACCCGCGACGTCTTGGGCTTCAAGGAAGAGCATCCTTGGCGCGATGAAGTGAAGAAATTGGGGTGAAAAGCCGGAAATTCCCTCTCCTGTAAAGGAGAGGGTGGCCCGCGAAGCGGGTCGGGTGAGGTTCTGGTGGTTGACATTAGAGCACAAATGAGAAGAGCGGCGTCATTATCGCTTAACTTCCAAGCATCAGACCCTCATCCGTCATGCTACGCATGACACCTTCCCCCAAAGGGGGAAGGATCTATAGATTTATTTGCTCAATCCACCATCACTGCCTCGGCCGCGTGTTTTGCGGCCGAGCGCAACGGCTTTTCTTCCATGAAGAGCAATGCGACGAATGAAATGCCAAAGCCGATGGCGGTAGCTAAAAACATCACAAAGAAGCGATCGCCCGCTTCACTTGGCGAGCTTGGCGCATTCTGGCCGGCATTCAGTAAAATCGTACCGAACACGGCCACAAGAAGCGCGCTGCCAAGCTGACGGAAGAAATTCATGGCACCCGTTGCGGTACCTAATTGATGCGTCTTCACCGCGTTCTGGATCGCAACCGTTGTTGTCGGCAAAACTGTGCCCAGTCCAATCGCAATCACGGTGAACAGCGCTTCAAGCTCGACAATCGTCATGCGGTTTTGAAAGAGAGCGATGCAAAGTGCCGCAATCGCCGCAACAAACGTTCCGCCTAGCGGCAAACGCTTATAATGCGTGATCCGCCCCATGGTCTGCCCCGCCATCGTCGCACCCACAACGGTTCCGACCATAAAGGGGATCAGCGCAAGGCCTGAATCCGCCGCACTCATCTGTCGGGCGGATTCAAAATAAACCGGCATGAAGATCGTTGTCGCCACATAGGTTCCCATGCTGAACAGCGCCGCCGTCGTCGCACTCGCAACAACCGGATTGGCCAAAATCTCAATCGGGATCAATGGCTCTTCTGCGGCGCGAATGCGCACAACAAACAACACCCATAACACCAGCGACGCCCCAAGCATCCCCACGATCGTCGGCGAAAGCCAGGCCGCTTTCGAGCCGCCTTGATCAAGCGCCAACATGAGTGTCACCGTTGCCAGCACGATCAGCACCGCACCCGGTATATCAAGCTTGTGCGGTCGATGATGGATCGGCAGAAGCTTTAACGTATTCGTCGTCATCACCCACGCCACAAGGCCGATCGGCAAATTGATCCAGAAGATCAAAGACCAATGCAAATGCTCGGTGAGGAAGCCGCCCAGCATCGGCCCCATCAGGCTTGCCAAGAGATAGACGCTTGCAAAAAAGATTTGATATTTGCCGCGGTCCTTCGGCGCCACAATATCGGCAATGATGGTCTGCGCAAGCGAGATCAACCCGCCGCCGCCAAGCCCTTGCAAACCGCGCGCGAGGATCAATGCCAGCATCGTCGGAGCGAGCGCGCACGCAACCGAACCCACCACAAAAATCGCAATCGCCGCCAACATCGTCACACGACGGCCATGGATATCGCTGATCTTGCCATAAAGCGGCGTCACTGCGGTTGTGGCCAAAAGATAGAGGCTCGCCACCCACGAGATCGAATTAAAATCGCCAAGCTCCCGCGCAATCGTTGGTAAGGCCGCGGCAATGATCGTCTGATCGAGCGCTCCTAAAAACATGGCGATCATGGTGCCGGTCAAAATGGTCCAAATGGTTTTAGAAGGCAGTTGAGTTTGCGACATGGTAACTTTCAAAAAATGCTCAATTTAAAATGGCTCCACCAAGGGTGGATCAAGGATAGCCTCAAGAGTGGCCCGTCAATTAGGTAGGTTGCCAGCGTTGGACTTCGCAATTTTGCATCCAGTGGCCGGTGAGCGAGTGGAAAAACGTGCCATGTCCTACCACAGCAAGCTTGGCCGTTGGATGATCGGTCAGCCAAGTACGGAAGGCATGAACCCGCTTCTCAAACAGGGAATGGGGCTCGGTTGTAAAGGGCGCTTTCGAGCCCGGCCCATTGTGCCACCAGACGTCATCAAGATGATCAAAGTCGAGCGCCGGAAAGTCATGCTTCAATTCGGATGGCGAGCGGCCGACATCGCAACTGCTCTCCAACCGCTCGCGGTGCCGGCAGGTAATATAGAAGGGAAGGTCACGCCCCCCAAAAATGCCTAATCCTGTTTGAATGGCCCGCGTCAAAGGTGTGGTGATGACAAGGTCGACCTGTTCATCCGCCAGAAGCTGCCGTGTGGCAGCCGCCTGCGTTTCGCCAAGTTCCGTCAAGCGCGCGTCAAAATGGCCGGGGTCTTCCCCCGTCTTTTCATAATGCGCATTGAAAGTGGATTGGCCGTGGCGGATCAGAAGAATCGATTTCACAGGGTGTACTCACGCAAGATCATTAGGGTGGATAGGCCATGTCGCTCAAAAGTGGAACGGGACTTAACCTATTATTTTTCAGATAAGCTTCTGGACGAGTGGCCTATACCATCGCACTCTATGCAGAATCATGACGTTAATACGGCAAAACAGCACAAAGGGTTCACAATGGCGAGCGATGATTTGATCCACTCTTCGGCAACCAGGCTGGTTGGCCGCCTGACCAAAGGCGAGATTACCCCGCTCGATTTGCTCGACGCGCTCGAACCCCGCATTGCCGAGATTGATCCTCAGGTGAATGCCCTTCCGACGCTGTGCTTTGAGCGTGCCCGCACCCATGCCAAGCGCCTGATGGCAAAGCCCGTCGCTGAGCGTGGCCTGCTGCAGGGCATGCCCGTTGCGATCAAGGATTTGTCGAATGTCGCAGGTGTTCGCTCCACCCAAGGTTCCCCGATCTTCGCCCATTTCATCCCGGAAGCCTCCGATGTGATGGTCGAGCATATCGAGGCGGAAGGCGGCATTGTTTATGCCAAGTCGAATACGCCGGAATTTGGCGCAGGCGCCAATACGTTCAACGAAGTCTTCGGTGCCACGCTCAATCCTTACGATACGAGAATGTCGGCTGCGGGCTCATCTGGCGGCGCGGCAGTAGCACTTGCCACCGGCATGGCTTGGCTGGCCCAAGGCTCGGATATGGGCGGTAGCCTGCGCAATCCCGCGAGCTTCAATAATATTGTAGGCCTTCGCCCCACACCGGGCCGCGTCGCCTTTACCCGTGGCGGCCGTCTTGATTCAAGCTTGGGTGTTGAAGGCCCGATGGCTCGAAACGTTGAAGACCTCGCCCTCTTTTTAGACGCGATGAGCGGTGATGATCCGCGCGATCCGATTTCCAAGCCACGGCCCGCCACCTCGTTTTTGACGACAACCCGCGGCGGCAAAATGCCAAAGCGTGTCGCCTATTCGCCCGATTTGGGCGGCATCACGCCGGTTGATCCGGAAGTGGTGGCTATCACCCGCAAAGCGGCAGAACAATGGGCGCGCGAAGGCGTGATCGTCGAAGAAGCGCACCCCGACGTTCATGACGTCTACGAGATTTTTCAAACGATCCGTGCCGAAGGTTTTGCCATCGGCATGGCGGGATTGCTGCGCGATCACCGCGAGCAGCTCAAGCCAGAAGTAATCTGGAACATTGAAAAAGGCCTGGCGCTGAGCGTTGCCGATATTGCCCAAGCCGAAAGCGCGCGCACCGCTTTAATGGAACGTGTCGCCACCTTCTTTCAAACCTATGATTGCTTGCTGTGCCCGGCAACCATCGCCCCACCGTTTCCCGTCGGCGAGCGCTATCTCAAGCACTGCAATGGCGTTACTTTTGAAACCTATGTTGACTGGCTTTTGATTGTGGGCGTTGCGACCATGGCAGGATGTCCCGCGCTCTCTTTGCCGTGTGGCTTTACACAGTCCGGATTGCCGGTTGGCTTGCAGATGATAGCGCCTTCGAATGCCGACGCATCGCTTTTGGCATCCGCCTATCATCTTGAATCGGTGCTTGGAATCGACACCCTTACGCCGATCACCCCAAGGGTGCGATCATAAAGGAACGATCCTTATAAAGGCGGACAGATAATCGCCGTCAATGGCGGCATCAGCGGATCTTTTAGCGTTATCGTGCTTTTAAAGGCCGCGCTGCCGCATAAAGCAGGAACGCCTTCGTCGTGATCGAAAATGAAGGCGATACCACGGCTTCGAATATCGGCTTCATTCAGCCAAGGCGAATGATTGAGATCAACACCGATCATAACATTCGGCCGCGTTTTTTGCCCTAAGGCAGCAATGCCGGCCACAAAGGGTGTGCCACCAATATTGACCAGCGGCTTGTCGGTTCGTTCTTTCCACAGGCGATCAACCGCGCTCGACACTTCAAGCATCGGCCAATTGCTCCGCGAGGGTTTGTCGAGATAGGGAAAGAACGCCTGCACAACAAAACCAACACAAATCAGACAAAGTAAGGCGATGGCCGTCAATAGCGCGCGATTAAGCAGTGGCACGGACCAATTTTTGCCCATTTCCATAATGATCCAGAGGCCCAGCGGCGTGAACATGGGCATGCCCCACATGTCTTTTGCCGATGATGAGCTCATGATAAAAAGCACAAGCGTGAGCAGGATGGGGCTGAAGGTGATGAGCCGCAGAAAGTTTAGATCAGAAGGTTGGTTTGGCTGCGTTTCTGCAGCCCTCAATCGACCAATACCGGTGAACGCCAAGATAAGGACAATTGGCAAATGGTCGGCAAGTTGAGCGCCCATAAAGACAAGAGGATGAGACGATGTCCCGCCATTGCTTCGGTCAAGCGCGTAGGTGAAGGGCTCAAAATTATTCTGTAAAAGCCACATCAAATGCGGCAAGAAAATCACGATCGCTAAACCAATACTCAGATAAGGCTTGATCGTTTTGAACTGCTCTCGCATCGAGCGTTCGGAAAAGGCCAGCCCAAACAGCACCAACAGGAGAATGGCGAACGTATATTTGCCATAAAGCCCAAAGCCGCCTAAAGCCCCTAGGCCGATCCAGAGCCACCAGGATTGGGGTTTCTGCCGGAGATGGGCAAAGAGCAAAATGCTCGCGGACCAAAGCGGAAGCTGCACCACATTGTGATTAAATTCGAGGGTCGGCACAGTGAAATAATAGGTGCCTGCCATTAAGATCGTACCCGCCGCCGCGCGGATTGGATCCATCAGCAAACGGCCAAGTTGGTAGACAAACCAATAGGTCAAGGCAACGCAGAGTTGACCGACAATATAAGGCCCTAAAATTATGTTCTGGGTAAGCAGAACAGAAATTTCGATCAACCAAGAAGGCAAAGGCGGATGCTTATAGGTGCCGATCAGCCAATGGGGCGCCCACACCAATCCTTCGACAACATCGAGTGGCGGAGCCCAGCTGAAGCTGTAGGGAACGATCACCAAAATAAAACATTGAAAGGCGATAAGGGCGCCAATCAATTTACTCGGCGTTGATATACTCCGTACGTGCATCTTATCAGATCGCCATACCCCGAACGATCGCCTTTTAGCAGGTTTTTACCTCTTGGCCATCTCACTTACGCATAAATCTCCATTGCATCGTTTGTTGGCGGGTAATCTGCCGGTAAGTTTTATCGTTAAATTTTAACGACCATCAAAGGGCCCCGATTTATTCACGAATTATTCTAATTTTACCGATAGGCCTGCACTCATCGTTCCGAAATGCAGCTTTTGAAGGGGGGGTCGACACGGATGGCTACTCTTTTCCACCATCGATCCGCTAAGGACTTGGGGCCGGCCGCGGTTTGTCCCTGTTGCGTAATGCCGCTTTCTCGTCGGCGCTTTGTCACAGCCATTGCCGCAACGACGGTTGGATGTTTTGTGGCGCCTTGGGGCGAGCAAGCCTTGGCCAATGAGGGCTTGGTTGAACCGCGGCTTATGCTGAAAACCCCGCAAGATGGCAGGCGTACGGTAGCGCTTACCCTTGATGCTTGCCCGGGTGGGTTTGACGCCAAAATCATCGCAGCCTTGGTTGAATGGCGCGTACCGGCCACCCTTTTTGTTACCGGCGCCTGGATGCATTCCAATCCGACAGGGCTCGCAATGATTTTGGCCCACCCCGATCTTTTCGCCATCGGCAATCATGGTGCCCATCATGTGCCAGCCGTGCTCGGTGAGCGCCGTATCTTCGGCTTGCGTGTGGCCGGTGACATGGACGCCATTCGTGAGGAAGTTGGCCGCGGCGAAGAGGCTATTATGGCCGCAACAGGTGCAAAGCCGATCTGGTATCGGGGCGCAACCGCGCTCTATAGCCCCTCAGCCGTTCCTGCCATTGAAGGCATGGGCTTTTCCATTGCGGGGTATTCGCTCAATGCCGATATGGGCGCATCGCTCCCGGCCGACGCGGTAGCCTACCGCATGCGCCAAGCGAAGGACGGTGATGTGATCATCGCCCATACCAACCAACCCAACCGACCCAGCGGAGCAGGCGTTATTGCCGGCGTCCGCGCTCTGCTCGATCAGGACGTGCGATTTGTCAGGCTCGATGCGCTGACCCAGAGCGTGGCGAGTGTTTAGGAATTGTCACCCCCGCTTCGGCGGGATAACGCCCTTCTTCAAGATAAAGCAGCCGTAAAACCGCGTTTCACCGGTCTGGATAACGCAATAGGATTTCTTGGCGCGCTCGTAAAATTCCATGCGCTCGATGGTACCCATCGGCATGCTTTTCTTCTCGGCGCGGTCAATCTCGCGTTGTACTTCTTGTTGTACTTTTGGAATGTCGTTCGGTGATCCCACAATTTCCATACGCTCGGCGGGGTGGTCGACGAAACTGTCGAGCGGCATGACGGAAAGGATCGCGCGGATCGCCTCGGCGGCCGTCGTGTTGTCGATCCGGAGCAGGCGGCCAAGCTTGGTGTCGCGCGCCACCGAGTCGGACGGGAAGTTCGTATCCGCGATTACCAGATCGTCGCCATGGCCCATCGCGCGCAGCGCGTAGAGAACATCGGCATTCAGCAAAGGATTAATGTTTTTAAGCACCTCAAAGCCCCCCTTATCTATCTCATTCATTGACCGGACCATCTCAATTGCCGGCCTTATTCACTCGATTGTCCCTATTCTCCGTAGGGAATCCAGATATTTTTAATCTCAACCGCATGGCTTAAAAAGATCGCGCCTTCAGCCGATTTCGGATCATACCAATCGGTCTCAAGTCCTTGATCAACCAGTGTTCTTTTTAAGTTTCCAATAGAAAGTCGCTCAATCTCCGCCGATAATTCCGCCGAGCCAAAGGCCCAAACGGCATCTACATCATCATGTTCGGCCAAAACCTTGCCAAGGCTAAGTGAATCCCCGGTCACAATATTGATCACACCGGCCGGAATGTCAGATGTTTCAAGGACTTGGTAGAGATCAGTGGCGGAAAGCGGATGACGCTCGCTCGGCACCGCCACGACACAATTTCCCATCGCCACCATCGGGGCAACAAGGCTGATAAAGCCCAGAAGCGGCGCCTCGTTAGGGCAAATTATCCCTGCAATTCCAATGGGTTCCTTCATCGCCAGTGCCACACCGCGCATCGGCGGCGTATGTACGGTGCCTTCATATTTGTCGGCCCAAGCAGCATAGGTGAACAGGCGACGAATAGAGGTTTCTACTTCTTTTCGAGCAATTGCCTTTGAAGTGCCTGTCATTTTAGAAATAGTCTGCGCGAATTCATCGCTTCGTGCCGATAAATTCTCTGCCCAATAGTAGAGAATCTGGGCGCGATTATGGGCGGTTACTTTACCCCAGCCCTCGGCACTGCGCGCGGCCGCTACTGCATTGCGGATATCCTTGCGATTACCTTCCCCAACCTCGCCCAATACTTCGCCCTTTGGCGACACTATCGGTCGTGAATAATTGCCATCCGGCCGGACTTGCTTGCCGCCGACAAAAAGCTTGGCCGTCCGGTCAATCTCCGGAAAATCAAATCCGTCTTTCTTTTCAATAGCTTGGGGCAGTTCTGGCAGCGCCATCCGACGCTTTCGTTTGGCCCAAGCGGTAGGTTTCAAATAGGCATAAGCCCCTTCCTTCCCCCCCTCGCGGCCAAAGCCCGATTCGCGATAACCGCCAAACCCAACCGAGGCGTCAAACAAATTCGTTGCATTGATCCAAACCACACCGGCTTTCAATTTAGGAGAAATATCAAGGGCTAAGCCGATGGTTTCGCTCCATACGCTCGCCGCCAATCCATAGCGCGAGTTATTGGCGAGCATCACCGCTTCATCAGGTGTTCTAAACGTCATGGAAACCAAAACAGGCCCGAAAATCTCTTCAACCGCCACTGTTGAGGACGGAAACACATTGGTCAAAAGCGTCGGTGGGTAATAACTCCCCGTAGCAGGTAGCGTGCCCTGCGGCTGATAGAGCTCCGCCCCCTCTGAAACGCCCTTTTCAACCAGATTTTTGATCCGTTCCAACTGAACAGGCGCCACGATCGCACCCATATCGATGGTTTTATCGAGCGGATCGCCAATCCGCAGCGTATCCATCCGGCGCTTTAATTTGGCAATGAAACGCTCGGCAATGCCTTCTTGAAGCAATAAACGGGATCCAGCGCAGCAAACTTGCCCCTGATTGAACCAAATCGCGTCAACGACACCCTCAATCGCACCATCAAGGTCGGCATCGTCAAACACAATAAACGGCGATTTTCCGCCGAGCTCCAGCGTCAGCGCCTTGCCCGTTCCAGCGGTGCGCTCCCGCAGGATACGACCCACTTCCGTCGACCCCGTAAACGCAATTTTGTTAATGTCAGGATGATCCACCAGCTGCGCGCCGGTTGAACCGTCACCCGTTACAATATTCAAAACACCCTTTGGAAGTCCGGCTTTATGGGCCAATTCAGCAAAAAGCAGGGCGGTTAAGGGCGTAAACTCGGCTGGTTTGAGAACAACCGTATTGCCTAGCGCTAGAGCGGGCGCGATTTTCCAAGCCAACATCAGAAGCGGAAAATTCCAGGGAATAATTTGTCCCACGACCCCGATGGGCGAATAATCAGGAAATTCGCTCTCCTGAATCTGAGCCCAACCCGCATGATGATAAAAATGGCGGGCGACTAATGGCAGATCAATGTCCCGCGTCTCGCGGATTGGTTTGCCATTATCGAGCGATTCCAGCACCGCAAAGAGGCGGCTATGGCGTTGAACCATCCGTGCCAAGCCATAAAGATGCCGTGCCCGGCCATGCCCACCTAAATGCTGCCAAGATCCCAAAGCCGCTTTCGCGGCCGCAACGGCTAAATGGACATCCTCAACCGAGCCTTGCGCAATTTTGGCAAGAATTTTATCGCGCCCCGGTTCTTTCGTCTCAAAAGTGTGACCGGAATGAGGGGCGTGCCATTGGCCGTCGATAAAGTGGCCAAATCCATCGGCATGGGATTGTAGCCATGCCCGAACCTCTTTGTCGGCTTCAGGAGCCGATCCATAGGTCATCGTGTCGAAATAATGCGCAACGCTCATCGAATTAGCCTACAGAATGGCGATTATAGGCCGAATAGCGGCCCGTCACATGGTGTTCTAATTGCCGCTCAATATCGGCTAAAAGGCTCGAGGCTCCAACACGGAACAGATCCGGTTCAAGCCAGTCGCGGCCAAGCTCTTCCTTCATCAAAAACTGGTAATTGAGGACGTCCTTGGCCGCACTTATACCGCCCGCTGGTTTGAACCCGACTTTGATGCCCGTGCGATCTTGATAGTCTCTGATCATCCGCAGCATAGTAAGCGAGACAGGAAGCGTCGCGTTGGCCGTCTCTTTTCCGGTCGACGTTTTAATAAAATCGGCACCCGCCATCATGCAAACCATCGACGCTTTTGCTACATTTCGGAGCGTTTTAATGTCTCCTGTCGCCAAAATGGCCTTTACATGCGCTTTGCCACAGGCTTGGCGGAAATCTCTCATTTCGTCGTAAAGGGCTTTCCAATTGCCGGTTAGAACATGCTCTCGTGTGATGACTATATCGATTTCCTGAGCGCCATCGTTAACGGATGCTTCAATTTCTCGAAGTTTGACGTCATGGGGAACCAATCCGGCCGGAAAGCCTGTAGATACAGCTGCAACCGGAATTCCGGAACCGGAAAGGGCGTCCACCGCGGCGGCTACATATCGATGGTAGACACAAATCGCGCCCGTTTGGATCGTGCGATCGCCCATACCAAGGCTCACTAAAATATCCTCACGAACAGGTCGTAACGCTTTCGCGCATAATCGGCGTACGCGCGCCTCTGTGTCGTCCCCGGCCAATGTTGTCAGGTCGATGCACGTAATTGCTTTGAGCAGCCAAGCGGCTTGCGCGTCTTTCTTGACGGTGCGTCGGCCGGGTAAAGATCCCGTACGCCGCTCGACCGCCGATAAATTGACCCTAATATCGTCGATCCAGCCGATATCGAACGGCATTGGCGCGTTGCGCGCCTGTCCGCCTTTCCCCTCTTGATAGTCCGATTTGAGCGAAACTAAGGTTGTCATCCTTAAATTGGTAAGGTTGTCGGCAATCTCTGTCAAATAATCACGAAAATTATGAGTTCTGACTTGCGTCATCGTTCAAGCTCGGCCCATTATTTGAAGAACAATAATCCTGGCTAGTGGAGTGAGACGTGCCCGATTTTCCAATTATCGATTCCCATGTGCACCTCTATGACGTCGAACAACTTCGCTATTCGTGGATGTCGGGAGTTCCGCAATTGGCTCATACGACACGCATGGACGAATTTGACGAAGCACGTGGCCCGGTTGACGTCGAACGTTTGGTTTTTGTCGAAGTCGATGTTGACCCGGGCCTTCACCTTGATGAAGCGCGCTTCGTTGCGGGACTGGCTGAAAAAGATACCCGAATTGGTGCCATCGTCGCGCATGCTCCGGTGCATAAGGGCAAGTCAGTTGAAGCTGACTTGGTGGCGCTAAAGGCAATAGCTGGCGTGAAGGGTGTGCGACGCTTAATTCAGCAAGAGCCAGATCCGACGATCATGCTATCGCACGATTTTATCGAAGGAATAAGATTGCTCGCTCGATTTGATCTCAGTTTTGACGTCTGCATCAAGCATTATCAATTGGCGTATGCAATCGAATTGATCAAACGTTGTCCTGATGTTTCCTTTATCTTAGACCACATTGGTAAGCCGGATATTCGCAATGGTATGATCGAGCCATGGAAAAGCCAAATGCGGGAACTTGCACGATTACCGAATGTTGTCTGCAAGATCTCGGGCGTTGTGACGGAGGCTGATCACCGATCATGGACCCGCGATCAGCTTCATCCCTTTATTGAGCATACGATCAGTGTTTTTGGCTTTGATCGAACCATGTTCGGGAGCGACTGGACCGTTGCAACGTTAGCGCTGAACTATCCGACATGGGTAGAAATTTTGGATGAACGATTAGCTGGATCTAGCGACCAGGAAAAACAAAATTTTTGGCGCAACACTGCTATTAAGTCCTATAGGCTTACTTCTGATTAAGGAAGAAGGCCGCCATTTCTGGCGGCCTTTAAATTCATACCGTCATTCGGTCATCGACGGTCATGACGCCAGGAACACTCCAAGCCGCCTTTTCAACAATTTCACGCTCACGCCAATCATGGACCTTGCCCTCAAGTCTGACGCTTGAATCTGTGACAACGACCCGAATCAAATTGGCTTCAACTTCTGCGCTCCGTTTAAGGGCGTCTTCAATTTTGCGCTTTATATCGGTTGCTTGGACATGGGATTTTATCGATATAAGATTGGTAATTCCGGTGACGCCGGTAATTTTTCGAACACCCGATTCAGCCGCTATTCGTTGAAAATGCCATGGTACTTCACCTGACAAGGTAACCCAGCCGCGTTCAACTTTGATACTTAGTTTATCGTCGGGAAGGGTTGTATCCCATGTAAGGATATTGATACACCGCCTTGCAATCTCATCGTCATTGATTTTCTTGTCGGTGGCATATCGAATTTCAATTTCTTGGGCGATCGCGTGAACGCCCTTTACACGTCGAACTGCCCGCTCTGCTGCCATTTTTTCGGCATAGCTGCATACAAATCCAGACAGCGTCACAACGCCGTCTTTAGCCGCGACGCCAATATTCGACGCGTCCACTGCGGGTTCAAATTCCAACTCGTCATTTACCAATTGTCTAAGATCGCTATCGTTCATGGCTATAGCTCCTTATGTGATAAAAATGATGCTACGAAAATACTTTCGATAGATTGGGCTATGCTGTCATTGACACTTATCAATGCACTTATTCCGCTAGCCTCTCACGAAATTTCCGGGGGCTGGCCCAATAATCGGATACCCCTTGGCCGCGTTGCCCAAGCTTGGAGCATCGGACAGGTCTGGCGATCGTTGGCTAAGCCATGTTTTCCATTCGGGCCACCAAGATCCTTCTTTATAGTCGGCAACCTTTAGCCAAGTGTCTGGGTCGATATAGGCGGCTGACACCTCTTGGGTCGCAATCCGGTAATGGCGGTCTTTGTGTCCTGGCTCCGATACAATCCCCGCATTGTGGCCGCCATTTGTGAGGACAAAGGTTACATCCTGCTCTGCTGTCAGGTGCGCTTTAAATACCGAGCGCCATGGTGCGACGTGGTCCCATTCGGTACCGACTAAAAAAATGGGTGCCATAATGGCTCGTAACGTAATCGGGCGGCCGTTCACAATCATGACGCCTTCTGTTAGTCGATTTTCCAGATAGAGTTGCCGAAGATATTCCGAATGCATTCGATAAGGCATCCGTGTTGAATCTTCAGACCAAAGCATGATATCGACCGGTGTTTCCCGTTCACCCATTGCATAATTATTGATCATGCGAGACCAGATCAGATCGTTGGATCGCAATATATGGAAGGCACCGGCCATTTCATCGGCTTTGAGATAGCCACGCATCCACATCATATCTTCGATTAAGGCCAACTGGCTGTCATTGATGAATAGACGGAGTTCACCAGCATCACGGAAATCAACTTGCGAGGCAAACAGACTAATCGATTTTAGTCGATCATCACCATCACGGGCCATTGCAGCGGCTGCTATAGCAAGCAACGTTCCGCCCAAACAGTAGCCTGTTCCGTGTACTTTAGAAGAGCCGGTAATTGCGACGGCAGCATCAATTGCGGCCATCACCCCCATGGTACGGTAATCATCAAGACTCACATCCCGATCGTCTGGATCAGGATTTTTCCATGATACCATAAAGACGGTGAACCCTTGCTCAACAAGATAACCGACGAGAGAGTTTTTTCTGGATAAATCAAGAATATAATATTTCATAATCCAAGCAGGCACGATGACGATCGGCTCTTTATGAACGGTTTGGGTTGTTGGCGAATATTGGATGATTTCGGCCATCTTTGTTTTGGCGACAACGGCGCCTCTGGTTGTGGCAACGTCCCGTCCGATCTCGGAAAGTGTTGCTCTTTTTGAAGGTTCAGCCGCATATGCCAATGCCGCGAGGTCGACGACAGCATTGATCCAACCATTGAAGACGTTAGTTCCGCCCGATTCGATTGTTCGCTTTACGATTTCTGGATTAGTTAGAAATCCATTGGTTGGAGCAATAATATCGAGATATTGCCGTGCAAGAAAGGCGAGTAATGCTTGGTGACGTTCGCTGACACCATGGACTTTTACCGCTTCATCCCACCAACTTTCCATAGAACGAAAATTGCGTGCCAAGATTGAATAGGGCGGCCTTTTCCAAGCGGGTGAATTAAACCGTCGATCAATCGTATCGGACAACGCAAATGGTGAATTATTACGCCACTCCATGATGCCGCTGTCAAATTGTCTCATTGCATCAACAGAGGCATTTCGCATCAGTTCGGCTTGCCGACCGGGCGAAGTCATTAAATGGCTCGCCCAATCAAACCAGGCAAGACTTAACCCGATCAGTGAAACACCACCCGTTAGGCGAGCCAATCCGGCGTGTAACAGGCGGTCAATATCCGTACTTTGATTGACCGTCGGTATATTGGCTTGCAAGGACGGCATTATTTTGCCCAATTCAACCGCATACGCCAATCAGGCTTCAGAGCATCGATTTTTTTCTTCTGCTCATCTGATAGGGTTGAATAGAATGCTTCCAAGGCAGGCTTAACGGAATGAATGGCCGTAATCATTGCGGTGAGATGCGATTCTGCTACGGTTAATCGCTCAATCGGTGACCATGATCCGCTATGCGGCTGTTCACACAGGCTAACCAAATCGTCCTGAGCCTTTAAAAATGCCTTATGGACCTCTTCTTCTGCGGGCTTTTGTGCCTCTGTCGGCGCGATTGTTCTATCGATAAGTGCCATAAAGAGTTTAATGTTTTGCTTGCCATCGTCACCACAAAAATGGGCAGACATACCCCAACCAAACCAATTGTGTGTCGGGCCTGCCCACATCATGCCGTGCCCGGGTCCCCATCCCGGTCCCTCGGCTGCCTTCGCGGGCATAGCCGCTATATTGAATGTTAAAGCACTTGCGGCCAAGCAGGCCGTCACTGTCTTTGTAAATGGCGTCATCTTATTCTCCTTGTGATGGCTCACGGTGTGAATGGCCCAAAAGGCGGCCGACGGCATTGATACGTGTCAGTGATAAGGAATCTTGCTGATGACGATGGAACCTCCATCTTCTCCGATCATTGACCTACCATTATGCTTCTAGTGGAGGAGCTACGGCATGGGCGACGTTGTAAAAGTCGATAATGGCAATGAAAATTTACCAGAGGATGACCATCCCTCTGTCCCGATTGATGACGGAATGCCGGAATTAAATCCCGAAAAAATCTGTTTTGTTATCCTTAAATCGCGTGAATTAGCCGTTGAAGACACCGATATCGAGGCCGATGCATCCAATGAAACCGATGATGGCTTCTCCAGTATTTTAACGCATGATGGCCAAGCGCCAACGGAAGCGGAGTTAATCGGTTTCATCGATGCCATGGATGAAGACGAGCAATGTGCGCTGGTCGCTATGATGTGGATTGGTCGTGGTGATTACGACTCACCAGATTGGAAAACGGCGGTCGCTGAGGCACGTGCTCGGCGTTCAGGCTCTGTGAGTAAATATCTCTTAGGTACGCCTCTTTTATCCGATTATCTCGAAACCGCGCTTTCGGAGTTTGGCGAATCCTGTGCCGATTTCGAGAAAGGTCGAATTTAAATCCGATAGGCCGGTCTTGTCAGCGGGTTTGAATGTGATGCATTTATCGCGTTCAGTTTATTCCTGTGTTGGAAATCCCGATGGCAAAAACATATTCGATCTCTGCCCAAGCCATTCTGGCGGGCGGCTTAGCTGGCATTGTAGGGTTTTCGAGCTCTTTCGTGATCGTTATGCACGGGCTGCAGTCGGCAGGGGCATCACCCGCCGAAGCAACGTCCGGCATTATGGCGCTATCGATTACAATGGGTCTTGGCGGAATTATTCTAAGCCTCTTATCGCGCATGCCCATTAGCGTGGCCTGGTCAACGCCGGGCGCCGCTCTACTAACGACAACGGGATTTATCGAGGGCGGATTCGCAGGTGCGGTTGGCGCTTTTATGATTTCGTCGATTTTGCTCTTTATTGCCGGGATTTTTAGGCCTTTGGGTAGAGCGGTCTCGGCCATTCCGGCACCTTTAGCAAATGCGATGCTGGCTGGAATCTTGTTGCATCTGTGTCTGGCTCCCGTACACGCCGTCGCAGAAAATCCATTTATCGGACTATTGATCGTTTTAGTGTGGGCACTCACGGCGTGGATTAATCGCCTATTGGCGGTGCCTGCGGCCTTGGTGAGTGTCGTCCTCGTGATGGCATTTACCAATGGAGATGGGCTCTTCCACACCATCGAACTTGTTGCCACGCCGACCTTGGTCCTGCCGGTCTTTTCGATGTCAGCCCTCTTAAGTGTCGCCTTTCCGCTCTTTATTGTGACGATGGCGTCGCAGAATATCCCGGGCGTTGCTGTTCTTGCCGCCAATGGCTTTAAGCCGGAGCCGGGGCCGCTCTTCACGGTCACGGGTGCTTTGTCCTTATTGTCCAACCCCTTTGGCGGTCATGCCGTTAATCTGGCGGCGATTACCGCGGCGATGTGCGCCGGCCCAGATGCTCATGCAGACAGGGAAAGGCGCTATTGGGCAGGGGTTACATCTGGCTTGATGTATATTCTTTTTGGAATTTTTGCCGGAGCGGCAACGTCTGTTATTGGCATTTCACCGCCCATCTATATTGAGGCGGTCGCCGGATTAGCACTCATTGGTGCTTTTTCAACGGCACTCTTTGCCGCGCTGTCGGATATCAAATTTAGGGAAGCAGCGGCCATTACGTTCCTAGTTTCTGCCTCAGGACTCACGATTTTTGGGGCAGGGAGTGCCTTTTGGGGATTAATCGCGGGCGGGTTTATGCTGCTGCTCCGCTATAAAGGCAGGGCTGCCTAGCCTGATTTGGCCGCCGATGGGGTTTTCCTTTCGGGCTTTCGCAGGCTATGATCCGGCTATCGATTACGATTTACGGACATTTGCCGGAGACTGTCATGACTGCCTTGCCCAATTCTCTAGCCGCACGCGACATTGAGTATTATTTCCATCCCGTAACGAATGCACGTCGGCATGAGCAAGTCGGCCCAATGATTATTTCCAAGGGCAAGGGTGTTTACGTCTACGACGACGCGGGAAAAGAATATATCGAGGCCATGGCTGGACTATGGAGCGTTGCCGTAGGCTTCGGTGAAGAGCGCTTGGTGCAGGCAGCAACCCGACAAATGAGCGAGTTGCCATTTTATCATTCGTTCTCCCATAAGTCGCACCCAACCGCGATTGCGCTTGCCGAGCGCATGGTAAAGATGTCACCGGGTAATATGGGCAAAGCCCATTTCGTTAACTCAGGTTCTGAGGCGAACGACACCGTTGTCAAGATGATTTGGTTTTACAATAACGCTCGCGGAAAGCCGGAAAAGAAAAAGATTATTTCGCGCATTAAGGCCTATCATGGGATTACCATGATGTCGGCCAGCTTGACGGGCTTGCCAAATAATCATCGCGATTTTGATCTTCCCTTCCCGCAAATCAAACATGTGTCCTGCCCGCATCATTATCGGTTTGCCGAGGCAGGCGAGACGGAAGAAGAATTTGCGACGCGGTTGGCTAAGGAATTTGAAGATCGCATCTTGGCCGAAGGGCCAGAAACGGTGGCGGCATTTATTGGTGAGCCGGTAATGGGGGCGGGCGGCGTATTTATCCCGCCGCGTACCTATTGGCCAAAAATGCAGGAAGTTTGCCGTAAATACGATATCTTGATTGTGGTCGACGAAGTTATCAATGGGTTTGGGCGCACGGGAAATGTTTGGGGCTCCGACACTTACGGCATCACGCCGGATTTTATGATTTGCTCCAAGCAAATCACATCATCCTATGTTCCTTTGGCATCGATTACATTTACCAATGAGATCTATAATGTCATCGCGGATAACACGGCAAAAATTGGAACATTCGCGCATGGCTTTACGACGGCGGGTCACCCGCTTGCGATGGCCGTCGCGATGGAAAATTTGGACATTATTGAAGAGCGGAATTTGATGGGAAGAGTCAATGAGCTTAGCCCCCATTTCCTCAAGCGCCTGCACGGCTTCAAAGATCATCCACTTGTGGGTGAAACCCGCGGCGTTGGTTTGATTGGTGCGATTGAACTCGTAGCGGATAAAAAGACCAAAGCAGGCTTTGAAAAACCGGGCGCTACCGGCTTAAAGCTGGCCGAACTTGGCCATGAAGAAGGGGTCATTTTCCGTCCGATTGGCGATATTTTGGCGTTCTGCCCGCCGCTCATCATCACGGACCAGCAGATTGATGACATTTTCGACGGCTTTGGCCGCGCCTTAGATCGCCTTACGGCGTAAACCCATAAAGAAACGAAACTAGGAATTTGAAGATGAGCGGTAACGGAAAAATTGCGATGATTACGGGTGCTGGTTCTGGCATTGGCCGCTCGGTTGCGCTCGCTATGATGAAGGAAGGCTATAGTGTTGTTTTGGCCGGTCGTCGCCAGGATGCGCTCGAGGAGACCGCCACGCTTGGCGGATCTTATGGCGCACCGACGCTCGCCGTGTCGACCGATCTATCCAATCCAGACGCCGTGAAGCATCTGTTTGACAAGACCAAAGAAACATTTGGACGCCTTGATATCTTGTTTAATAATGCAGGTACAAATGCGCCGCCGATCAACCTCGAAGATATTACGTTTGAGCAATGGCAGACGGTATTAGGCGCCAATTTGACAGCAGCATTTTTGTGTACGCAAGAAGCCTTTAAAATGATGAAGGATCAAAGCCCTCGTGGTGGCCGTATCATTAATAATGGTTCAATCTCAGCACAAACGCCGAGACCTAATTCGGCGCCCTATACAGCTACGAAACACGCCATATCCGGACTAACCAAATCGACATCGCTTGATGGTCGTAAATATGACATTGCATGTGGCCAGATCGACATTGGAAACGCCGCAACAAACATGACTCAAAAGATGAGCACGGGCGTGCTTCAGGCTAATCTAAGCGTCGCCGCCGAGCCGACCATGGATGTCAGTAATGTTGCAAGCGCCGTTGTGTTCATGTCGAGCTTGCCATTGGATGCAAATGTTTCAACGATCACCGTCATGGCAACAAAGATGCCACTTGTTGGTCGTGGTTAATTGTCGGTAGGCTGTTGGATAATATCCCGCCGCGGTGAAACACCCAGTTTGGCCGTGCGGTCTTAATGAGAATAGCTTGGGCAATGGCCGCCCGGGAAATGAGGCCTGATATTTCGTCATTTTTATCTTTTACAATAAGGGCCTGAGCATCCGACCTCTCGAAAATCGACAATGCATTTTCGAGAGACTCATTTTCATGTAGAATATGCTCTGCCTTTCGCATGACCGACGACACAGGTGTCCCGTCGTCATGCGCTGCAAGAGCTAAAAGTAATTTGTCGCGCGTTACTGTTCCAATTTCGGGATTACCTTTTTCAACGACAGCAAAATCGTCATCGGCTCTGCTCAATAAATGATTGATCGCCTCCCGGAGCGTGTCTTGGGGGCGTAAGGGAGCCGGCGATAGGATCATAGCATCTCTGACGGTCAGATCATGGGTCGCATCGTGAAAGGTTGCCGTCTCTGCCTCACTGCCGGCTGCAATAAAGATAAAGATCGCGATCAGAATGAGCATGGGGTTTCCAAAAAAGCCCATGAATCCGAGAAAAATTGCTAAGGCCTGACCGATTGCTGCGGCAATTCGTGTCGCTTTTGATTTGCCAATCCGCATCGCGAGGAGGGCACGAAATACTCTGCCACCGTCCATCGGAAAGGCTGGTAATAAGTTGAATATCATCAATACCAAATTTGCCGAGGCCACCCGAACGGCTAGGCTGCTTGCAGGATCACCAATATTTTCGATCTGCGTAGCATCCAACTCGCGGCCAAGCGTGATGAAAATGATTGAAAAAATAACAAAATTAACAAAGGGACCAGCGAGCGCGACAAGCAATTCTTGATAGGGCTTGTCGGGCATACGTTCGATATTGGCAACCCCACCAATCGGAAACAGAGTGACGTCGCGGGTTTTAATGCCAAAATATCGAGCCATTAAAATATGGCCGAACTCATGGAGCACGATGCACGCGAAGACCAGAGTAATAAAGGTTACCGCATCCAACGCCGCATTCGAACCGCTTTGTCGAAAAACGACGATCCCGATGATTAAAAGAAAGAGCAGGAACGTGACATGGATCCGAATGGCGGTTCCAGCTACTCTAACAATCAAGAAGGACCAGCGCATCCTATTCCCTCATATTTTCGCTTCTAGAAAGCTAACGCTTACAAACTCCCAGCCACATGGCGGAAATACTTACGGACGATTACGGATGGTTGCTTGACGAATGAATGTTCATTCACTAAAACATATTTATGCTTGTAGAACTCAAATCGACGAGGCAGGTCGACCGCCGTCCGCAGATCCTTGATGCGGCCGAGCGGTGTTTCGCGTTGAACGGTTTTCATAAAACGACGATGCAGGATGTTGCCCGTGAAGCGGGCATGGTTCCGGGCAATTTGTACCGCTATTTTCCATCTAAAAACGCCATTATTGCCGGTTTAGTAGAGCGCGACCGTGCCGAGATTGCGGCCGATTTCGCCACCCTATCGAACGCCGAAAATCTAATGGCGGCTTTTGAGCAACTCGGTAGAAAGCATTTTATTGATCAGCCGCGTATGAAAGCTGTGATTGCTTTACAGATTTGGTCCGAGGCGGCTTTAGACCCTGAAATTGCAGCGCATGTTTCGGCCGTTCAATCCGAAGTGCGCAACGGTATTCGAAATGTCCTTTCTAGGGCACGCGATACGGGTGAAATCCATCAAGATGTGGAAGTTGAAGCCCTGACCCATCTCATTATTACGTTGTCGGATGGAATGATCCGCAGGCGTGCTATGGATGTCGACTTTCATAGCCAAGGCGAAATTGAAAATAATCTCTGTATCATTGGTGCCGTCTTGAGCGGCGCCATACGCTTCTCACAGTAATACTATCCTAATACGTTTTAAACATCGGGAAAAAGAATATGCTTTGGAGCAGAATTACCGCCATCCTTCTCGTGGTCATCGCCGTTTTATGGATCGCGTCTGGTCAAATTGGAAAGAAGGCAACGCCTTTACCCACGAACGCATCGACGCAAGTGGACATGAAGCCGTTTGCCGTCACGGTGATTCCGGCCATTGTTGAACCGCGCTCGCGGAAATTGACATTGTCGGGTCGTACCGAAGCCGATGTGAGAACGATGGCGGTAGCCCGGACGAACGGGACAGTAACCGCATTAAATGTTCGTCGAGGCTCAATTGTGCAAGCAGGCGATATCATTGCCGTTTTGTCTGATGAAGCGCGCGAATCAAACGTGGCGCAAGCTCAAGCGCGATTAGAACAGCGTCAGAAAGAATATGACGCAAAACGCCTTTTGGTCGAAAATGGTAATTTGGCCAAGCTCAACTTGGCGCAATTTGAAGCTGATCTGAAAGGCGCGCAAGCCCAGCTTGCCCAGGCTGAAGCGGAGCGGGATCGCGGAATGGTTCGCGCCCCTGTCGCAGGCGTGATTAACGAGGTTCCGGCCAATTTAGGGCAAAGCCTGCAACCGGGTGCGCAAGTCGCCGAAGTGATGTCGCTTGACCCGATGTTAGCCGTCGTTGAAATTTCCGAGCGGAAACTGAGCGGCGTTAAAGTTGGTGACCGTGCCGATGTGCGTTTTATTGGTGGTGACGAAGTAACAGGTTCAGTTCGCTTCATTTCAAATCGAGCAAGCCCGCAAACCCGCACCTACCGGATCGATGTTAGCCTTGCAAATCCAAATGGGCTAATTGCCGATGGCGTGACCACGGAAGTGACGCTCTATTTGGCTCCCGTTGATGCAACCAAGGTTGCCCGTTCGGCTTTAACGTTTTCTGCAGAAGGTAAGCTCGGCGTACGCGCGGTAGCCGAAGGCAACAAAGTGATTTTTATTCCGGTTAATCTCGTTGAAGATCAAGCCGATTATTTATACGTGTCTGGTATCAATGCAGGTTCAAAAATTATTGTTCAGGGGCAAGATTTTGTTAAAGAAGGCGAGATTGTAGAGCCTGTTCTCGGCAAGGCTTCCTAATAAATTTTGGCTTATAGGACAAACGCTATGAAAAACCCTGTCGATTATGCAATCTCTCATGCAAGACTAACTTTAGCCGTTCTTGTCTTTCTGCTTCTCGCGGGGTTCGTCGCTTACCAAACGATCCCGAAAGAGGCCGAGCCTGACGTTAAAGTTCCCATTGTTTATGTTCAGCTTTCCCAACGCGGCATTAGTCCCGAAGATGCCGAGCGCCTCTTGTTGAGGCCGATGGAAACGCAGCTAAAGTCGGTTGCAAATGTTAAGGAAATGCGCTCGACCGCTTTTGAAGGTGGCGGATTTGTGTTGCTCGAATTCGAGGCAGGATTTGACTCAACCAAGGCCGTGGCCGATGTCAGGGCAAAAGTCGACGATGCCAAGCGCGATCTACCAAAGGATGCGGATCAGCCAGCGGTAAGAGAAGTTAATCTCTCATTGTTCCCTGTCTTGGTCGTAGCGCTTACTGGCGAAGTACCAGAGCGTACTTTATTGCGTATCGCTCGTTCGGCAAAAAATTATATCGAGCAAATTCCGGGTGTTCTATCCGCCGATCTCCGTGGTGCACGCGATGAAGTCGTCGAAATTATCGCCGAACCTATGTTGATGAAAAGTTATGGCATCAGTTTAGACGGGCTAATTGGCGGCGTCAGCCAAAGCAATAGCCTTGTCACCGCCGGGGCCTTAGAGGGCGGTACGGGTCGATTTGCCGTTAAAGTTCCAGCACTGATCGAACGGCCTGAGGATATCCTCAAGCTTCCAGTCACTGCATCAGCCGGTGCGAGCGTCGTGCTTGGCGACGTGGCGGAAGTGCGTCCGACCTTTAAGGATGCTACCTCCATTACGCGGGTCAACGGTAAGCCAGCCATTGCTATCGAAGTCTCAAAGCGGACCGGTTCTAACTTGATCGAAACCGTCGACGCCGTAAAATATGTCGTCGCGGAAATGCAAAAATCATGGCCAGGAACGGTAACGGTTTCGTTTAGCCAAGATAAATCAAAGACCATTCGTGACATGTTACACGAGTTACAGAACAGCGTCGTCACGGCTGTCTTGTTGGTTCTTGTGATCATGATGATGGTGCTTGGCGGCAGGCCTTCGCTCTTTATTGGCATTGCGATCCCCGGTTCATTTTTAGCTGGAATTTTAGCGCTGCAAATGGCCGGATTGACCGTTAACATCGTCGTTCTATTCGCCCTAATTTTAGCGGTCGGTATGTTGGTTGATGATGCCATCATCGTTTCGGAATTTGCCGAACGCCGGATGGCGGAAGGCATGGATCCGAAGCTCGCGTTTTCGATGGCAGCAAAGCGGATGGCAGGGCCTGTTATTGCAGCCACGCTCACTCGCGTCGCAGCGTTTTCGCCGCTTCTGTTTTGGCCGGGTATTGTCGGCCAATTCATGAAATATATGCCTCTCACGCTCATCGCGACGCTATCGGCTTCGCTGGTCGTTGCACTTTTCTTTACGCCCACCTTGGGGGCACTGTTAGGCAAGGCATCGGTAAAGCCTCATGATGACCGCGCCAGTGAAAAGGGCGCCTATATGAATGTGGTCCGGTTTTGCGTTAAGCATCCTGGCCTCACGCTTTCGGCGACGTTCCTTTTGCTCGTAACCGTTATCAAGGCCTATGGCGTCTTCGGAAATGGCGTCGAATTCTTCCCTAATGTCGAGCCGGATTACGGAATTGTTCAAATTCACGCCCGCGGGAATTTGTCGATCTCAGAAAAGGACGAATTTGTTCGTCGTGTTGAGGAACGCATTTTACCAATGACCGAGCTAAAAACCGTTTATGCTCGGGCGGGTGAAGGGCAAAAGGGGTCGACCGAGGTTTCTGAAGATACGGTCGGTTCGATCCAATTTGAGTTTGTTGAATGGCAACATCGTCGTAAGGCTCATCTCATTATGGATGATATCCGAGCAAAGACAGCCGATATTGCCGGAGTTTCAATCGAGGTTACGGCGCCTAAGGGCGGGCCTGCAACGGGCAAAGCCATTCAGGTTCAGATCGCTGCGGTCGATCCTGAATATTTGATTCCTGCCGCCAAAAAGGTAGCGGCGGTCTTAGAAAATACGCCGGATGTGAGGGATATTGATAATGGCCTTGCGCTACCGGGGATTGATTGGAAAATCAATGTCGATAAGGCTGAAGCCGCCAAATATGGAATCAGTGCAACCGGCGTGGGCTCGGCTCTCCAACTCGTCACAAATGGTTTGAAGATTACAGAATATCGACCCAATGATACCGATAAGTCGGTGGATCTCATCCTGCGCTTTCCGGAGGATAAGCGGACGCTCGATGATATTGAAGAGCTACGAATTAATGCACCCGTAGGATCTGTTCCTATTGGCAATTTCGTCACAAGAACGCCTTCCCCGCGGGTTGGCCAGCTTAATCGCGTGGCGGCTAGCCGTGTCATTACGGTTTCGGCGAATGTCGCAGAAGGGGTTCAGTCTGCCGTTGTTCAACAAAAGATTATGTCGGAACTATCGACTATGGACCTTGGTCAAGGCATCACCTTTAAAATGAAAGGGGAAGATGAAGAGCGCGCGAAAGCTGGCGCGTTTCTGGGTAAGGCATTTGGAACGGCGATGTTCCTGATCTTTGCAATCTTGCTTGCTCAATTCAACAAGTTCTCGAGCGTCTTTCTTGTTTTGACGGCCGTTATCTTGTCGACCATCGGTGTCCTCTTGGGCTTGATGATCATGGGACAGGCCTTCGGCGTTGTGATGACCGGGATCGGCATCATCGCCAATGCAGGCGTTATCGTGAATAACAATATTGTTCTGATCGATACCTATGATCGATGCCGCGAAGAAGGCATGTCTGCCTATGACGCGATTATTGAAACGTGCCGTGAACGAGCCCGGCCCGTTGTGCTTACCGCAGTGACCGCCATTCTCGGCGTGTTGGCGATTGCCTTTGGGATCAATCTTGATTTCGTTAATCGCGATATCGCGTTTGGTGCGCCTTCAACCCAATGGTGGGTTCACTTGTCGTCCGCGATTGTCTTTGGACTTGGCTTCGCGACGATTTTGACTCTCGTCGTTACACCGGCCGCCCTTATGATGGTTGCCGATATTGGTGAGTGGCTCGCACAACGAAAAGCACTTCGCTTGGCGAAACGAGAGATGCGCCGCGTGAATAGGCAAGTTTCGCCACTCTCGCCGAAGCCGGCAGAATAAACAGCCTAAAAAGAAAGGATGGCCATTAAAAGCGCCATCCTTTTCTTTATCTCACATCGGTGAGCGAATTAAAAAAGTAGGAATTTTATACATGCCAAACAATCAAGCGTTGCTTTCCATTTTAAACCAAGTGCCCGTCATCCCGGTGCTAACGGTCGATGGCGCACATGATGCCGTTCCGCTGGCCCGAGCACTTGTTGCCGGCGGTCTCACCGTCCTCGAGGTAACACTTCGAACGGATGGTGCATTGAAGGCGATTGAAGCGATTGCGCGTGAGGTACCCGATGCATTGATTGGTGCCGGTACGATATTAACCGAGTCCCATATTTCTGAGGCCATGTCGGCGGGTGCGACGTTTCTTGTGAGTCCCGGATCGACATCGAAACTATCGCAAGCAGCGGCCCTCGCAGGCGCACTCTTTTTACCCGGCGTTGCAACCGCCAGCGAGGCTATGCTGATGGCCGAAATGGGGCATCATGTGTTAAAATTCTTCCCCGCGGAGCCTGCAGGCGGCGTCACTTATCTTACATCGCTTAGCGCGCCATTGCCCCATCTCACCTTTTGCCCGACGGGCGGCATTGATGTGATCAAGGCAAAGTCCTATCTCGACTTGCCGAATGTGG
>CAIRGA010000129.1 GCA_903877935.1 uncultured Hyphomicrobiales bacterium | reverse complement strand
CTTTATACGATTGAAACACGCATTCACAATTACCGCGAATGTTCGGAAGGCGATCATCTTGTTTTCTCGCTTACACTTCTCGATCTTGATGCGAAGCGCCTGCATATATTTCATGAAGTACATGACAAGACGACCGGCGATTTGCTCGCCACCGGCGAACAGCTGCTGATGCATGTGGATATGAATGCTGGTAAATCATCGCCGTTACCGCCCGATCTATTCCATCGCCTGTCCGCTATTTTAGAGGCACATTCCCATTTACCAAAACCCAAAACAGTCGGCACGGTCTTGGGCATAAAACGCAAAGAAAATATAGCATCATGAGCGGCTTTCCAATTTCCGAAGAACAACAGATGCTGGTGGATACGGTTCGCGCATTTGTCGAAAACGAACTTTATCCGCATGAGGATTTAGTCGAAGAAATCGACGATGTTCCAGCCGAACTTGCTGCGGAAATTCAAAAGAAATCGATTGAACTCGGTCTTTATGCGGCCAATATGCCGGAGCAATATGGCGGTGGCGGATTGGATAATCTCTCGCTCACTTTGCTCGAGCGCGAATTGGGTCGAGCTTCTTACGGCTTACAAATGTGCATCGCACGACCTTCCAATATTCTGCAAGGCTGCAAAGGCGATCAGATTGAGCGCTATCTCATCCCCGTGATCAAAGGTACACGTCATGATTGCTTGGCGATGACCGAACCAGGTGCTGGCTCTGATGTTCGCTCCATGAAAACAAAGGCCGAGAAAAAAGGTGACACCTATGTCATCAATGGTTCGAAGCATTTTATCAGCCATGCGGATAAATCCGATTTTGTCGTTCTGATGGCGGCAACCGGTGTTGAAGAAACCTCGAAAGGCAAAAAGGCCAAGATCAGCGCTTTTCTGGTCGATATGGGTACGCCAGGTTTCACGATGCGACGCGGGCCACATTGCGTCTCTCACAAAGGCTATCACCAATGCGAGCTCTTTTTCGATGATTGCGTGGTGCATGAAAGCCAATTGCTTGGCGAAGAGCACAAGGGTTTTGAATTGATGGGTGAATGGCTAGGCGCAACCCGTCTCACGGTTGCGGCTACAAGCGTGGGCCGCGCACGTCGTGTTCTTGATTCCGCTCTCGATTGGGCCTCGCAACGCAAGCAATTTGGTGAAGTGATCGGCAAATTCCAAGGCGTATCATTTCAATTGGCCGATATGCTGACCGAGATCGAAGCCTCCGATTTGCTCACCCTTGCCGCCGCCGACAAGCTCGACAAAGGCACCGCGACAGACACCGATTTTGCAATGGCCAAACTCTTTGCCTCCGAGACGCTCGCTCGTGTCACCGATAAAGCGATCCAAATCTATGGTGGCATGGGCCTGATGTCCTCGCTGAAAATTGAACGCTGGTGGCGCGATGCACGCGTTGAGCGCATTTGGGATGGCACAAGTGAAATTCAACGCCACATCATCTCGCGCGCTATGCTGCGTCCACGCGGCGCATAATTATTTCAAAACCGGAGACCGAGAATGGCCTATGCCAAAATAAAACAACGGCTTGCAGAGGGCGACATTATCGTTCTCGATGGAGCAACGGGCACCGAGCTCGAACGCCGCGGCGCACCGATGGATCCTGCCGCTTGGTGTGGCCCCGCAACCCTGGAAAATGATCATATTTTAACGGCGATCCATTCAGATTATATCCGCGCGGGATCGGATATCATTACTGCTAATACCTATGCTGCTTCACGCTTGATGCTGAGAGACGCGGGGTTGGCGGAGCGCTCGGAAGAAATCATCGAGCGCGCGGTGGAAGCTGCGTTGCGCGCTCGTCACGAGACTGGCGCGAAAGACGTCGTCGTCGCGGGCTCGCTCTCGCATATGGTACCTATGGCGGCAGGAACGGCGGTCATTGATCCGGCAAAAATTCCATCACCTGCAGAAATCAGTGATGCGTTTCATGCTCTCGCCCATACGGCAAAAAAGGCCGGCGCAGAACTCATTATGCTCGAGATGATGTATGAGCCGCAACGCGTCAAACTTGCGGTGGATGCGGCCATCTCAACCGGCTTACCGGTGTTTTTCGGGATGAGTGCGCGCCGTGCCAACGATGGTAAAGTGGTGAGCTTCCATCATTTTGATGATTTGCCCATTAGCGATATCGCATCGCTCATCCCCGAAACGGGAATTGATGCGGCGGGCCTAATGCACACAGGTTCTGAAATCATCGGCACGGCATTGGAAGAGTTAAAACAGCACTTCAAAGGGCCTCTAATGGTATATCCAGACTCCGGCTATTTCGAAATGCCCGGGTGGCGCTTTGTCGATATCATTCCTCCGCAGGAATATGGTGTGTTTGCTCGACAGTGGCTCGCGGAGGGCGTTCAATTGCTCGGCGGTTGTTGCGGTTTAGGCTTACCACATATTGAGGAAGCTGTGCGGGCCGCCGAAGAGTTTAGGAAAACGACCTTAAAATGACCCGTTCTGCCCTTGCTCGCCTGCTATCTCCACGCTCGCTCGCCGTTATTGGCGGGAGAGAAGCTGCAGAAGTCATTCGTCAATGCGAGCGGATCGGATTTTCGGGCGAGATTTGGCCGGTAAATCCAAAGCGTTCCGAAGTTGCAGGCCGAAAGACCTTTGCAAGCCTGAGCGATATGCCTGGAATTCCTGACGCAGCCTTTATAGCAGTACCACGCGACGCAACCATCGATGCGGTTGCAACGCTCGCCAACATGGGCGCGGGCGGCGCTGTCTGTTACGCCTCAGGCTTTGCCGAAGTGGGTGAGGAAGGCGCGGCCCTCCAAGATAAACTCGTCGCTGTCTCCGGTAACCTCGCCCTGCTAGGCCCCAATTGTTATGGGTTGCTCAATTATCTCGATGGTGCCGCACTTTGGCCAGACCAACACGGCGGATTGGCGGTCAAAAAAGGCGTCGCCATCATCACGCAGTCCGGCAATATCGGGCTAAACCTCACGATGCAGGCCCGAAGCCTGCCGCTCGCCTATCTCATCTCCGCCGGCAACAAAGCCAAAGGCGATTTGGGTGAGATGATCGAAACTCTGCTGGACGATGATCGCGTTACCGCTATCGGCCTGCATATTGAAGGGCTTGATGATATTGAGCGCTTTTCAAAAGCAGCCTTACGCGCGCTTGATAAAGGCGTACCGCTCATTGCGATAAAGACAGGCCGCTCAGAGGCAGGTGCAGCATTAACGATGTCACATACCTCATCTCTCGCTGGTTCCGACGCTTTGTTTGATGCCCTCTTCAAGCGCTACGGTATTGGCCGGGCGAGAGATGTTTCGGTTTTCATTGAAACCTTAAAGCTACTGCACGTGCATGGTCCGCTTTCGGGGAACACCGTCTCATCGATGAGCTGCTCGGGTGGCGAAGCGGGGCTTGTCGCCGACCTTGCATCGGATGCCGGACTTCCAACGCCTCCTCTACCAAAAGATGCTGAGACGAAACTCTTTGATGCGCTCGGTCCCAAAGTACCGCTCGCCAATCCGCTGGATTATCACACCTATATTTGGGGTAATCTCGAAGCCTCCACCGCCACCTTCTCCGCGATGTTGGGGGCGGGTTATGCAATGAACCTTCTCATCCTCGATTTTCCACGCGAAGACCGTTGCGACGCGTCGAGTTGGGAGGCGACGTTAGCAGCTTTTGAAGCCGCACAAAAAGCAACGGGAGCCAAGGCTGCACTCGTCGCCTCATTACCTGAATCGCTTCCTGAAACAATTGGACAACGCATGATCGCCTCGGGCATCGCGCCGATGCAGGGCATCAGCGAGTGCATGGACGCCATCCGCATCGCGGCTGACATAGGTGCAAGGCGCGCCTCACAAAGAGCCGAGCCCTTACACTCAACGCAGCCGGTCAATGATCATATCCGGATGCTGGATGAGCCAACGGGAAAAGCCTTGCTGGCGCGCCACGGCCTTCCTATTCCTGCGGGACAGGTCGTGACCATGGATCAAATCGTCAATGCTGCGAATATGATCGGTTATCCCGTTGTCGTTAAAGCGGTTTCGGAAACGATAGCGCATAAGACTGAAGCGGGTGCGGTTAAACTCAACCTCAAAACGCCGGATGCTGTTATCGAAGCGGCCAAAACCATGGCGCATCTCTCAAGCCTATTTCTCGTCGAGGCGATGCAAACGGACATTATTGCCGAGATGATTGTCGGCATTACGCGCGATCCTCTGTTCGGCCCTACTCTGACCTTTGGTTCCGGCGGCATTCTGGTCGAGCTCTTGAAAGATGCAGCCTCGCTCCTGCTTCCGGTCCATCGCGCAGATGTCGAACGGGCCTTTGACACTTTAAAACTATCTCATCTTGTTCATGGCTTTCGCGGCAAGCCGAAAGGCGACCGCACCGCTGCGATTGACGCGATTATGGCGGTGGCGGCGTTTGCCGACGCCCATCGCGATACACTCGTCGAACTCGACGCCAATCCCGTTCTCATTCTAGAGCATGGCGCTGTCGCCGTTGATGCCATGATCCGCCTAGCCGATGGAAAAATTCAATGACCAACCCCGTTACAACCCGGCGTGATGGCGCTGTATTTGAAATCACGCTCGACCGTCCGAAGGCTAACGCGATCAATGTGCCGACGAGCCAAGCGCTTTACTCAGCCTTTGCCGAATTTCGCGATGACCCTTCTTTATCTGTCGCCATTCTCTCAGGTGGCGAAGGCCGCTTCTTTTCCGCCGGATGGGATTTGAAAGCCGGCGCAGAAGGTGAAGCCGTCGACGCCGATCATGGCCCCGGTGGCTTTGCCGGCCTGACCGAACTTTGGGATCTCGATAAACCCGTGATTGCTGCGGTGAACGGATTAGCATTTGGTGGCGGTTTTGAACTGGCCTTGGCCGCTGATTTGATTGTCGCCGCAGATACCGCGGAATTCGCACTTACCGAAGTCACGCTGGGTATCATGGCCGATGCAGGCGGCGTGTTGCGTTTACCCAAACGCCTACCGCTTCCCATTGCCATGGAAATGCTGATGACCGCACGCCGTATGGGGCCTGAGGAAGCGCTGCGTTGGGGGCTTATCAATAAGATTGTTGCCAAAGAGGATGTGATGACCGAAGCGCGAGCCTTAGCCCACACTATCGCAGCCAATGCACCTTTAGCGCTCAAAGCGATCAAAGCTGTGATCAAGGCCACGCTGCCGCTTGATGTGAAAGAAGGCTATCACCTGATGCGTTCCGGCGCGATCCCCGCTTACAACACGATGCTCAAGTCCGAAGATGCACTTGAAGGCCCGCAAGCCTTCGCCGAAAAACGCAAACCCGAATGGAAGGGCCGTTAATCGGCGGTGGCCCCTCGTCCTTCGCCTAAAATCTGAAATACTACCGCAGCCAATACGATACCTCCGCCAATCAATGCTCCATCGGCGGGGCGTTCATTGAAAATCCAGAATACCCAGAGCGGCGCGATAATCGTATCAAGCAAGCCGATTAATCCGGCTTCAGCGGGGGGTATCAAAGCGACACCGCGCATATACATCACATTCGCCACACCAATGGTGATCGAGCCTAAAATCAAAAGTAGAATGGCGTCATTGAGCGTAACCGAGGCAAAATTCGCCATAGGAAACATTACACCAAAACACATCAATCCTGAAACAACCGAATGTGCAGGCATCGACAATTTTGGATAACGACGCGACAGCATCACCAAAATTGCAAAACTAAGCACCATCACAAAGGCCGCTAGATCGCCCTTTACATTGCCCGATTGATACGAGCCCCCAACCATGAACGTAACACCCGATAGCGCAATGGCGCTTGCAAACAGCGTGCGCATCTTGACGCGGTCGCGCATCCACAGCCAACCAACCAGGGCAACAACAAAAGGCAATGTCGTATAGACGATCATCACATTGGCAACGGTCGTCCAATTCAGCGCCTGCATATAGGCTGCCATGCCGATCGCATTGATGGGGGCTATGATATAGCCAGCTAAGTTAATGGACCGAAATGGCACTAGAATATTTCTGCCGCCAGCAATCAGCAGATAGACAAATAAGGATAGGGATCCACAAAACGCCCGCCCCGCCTGAATGGTCCAGATATCCAACGTCAAATAACGAACCCAGATTCCCGCCGTGCTCCACATCAAAGCGGCCATCGCCACATAAGCAATACCCCGCCAACGCTGACGGCGTGCCTCGTGATAGGATAGATCGGTTTCAGAATGGATCGTCATTCGGATAACTTTGAACGGTTCGCATTAAATCATCAAGTTTCCCATACTTGATTTCTATAATTCCGATGCAACGGAAAAAGACATGAAGCGGTCCAAGTACGACATGCCGCCTTGTGGCTATTGGCCGTCGCAACCGGACTTCCCCCCGCCCCTACTTTGCGCTCTATTAGCTTTAACACATGAATCACCTTCAGGGAGGCAAAGCCATGACATCATCCATCCAAACGGTCGCCATTATTGGCTCAGGCGTTATCGGCTCCGGTTGGGCCGCCCGTTGCTTGGCCCATGGCTTGGATGTTGTAGCCTTTGACCCTGCGCCCGATGGCGAAGCCAAAATCCGCGCCGCGGTTGCCAATGCCTGGCCAGCGCTTGAAACCGCAGGGCTTGCACCTGGTGCCGGCCAGTCGCGCCTTACCTATGTTGGTTCTGTTGCCGAAGCTGTCAAAAATGCCGATTTCGTGCAGGAAAACGCACCTGAGCGCGAAGAGCTCAAACAAAAGCTTCTGGCCGAGATTGATGCCGCCGCAAAGCCGGGCGTCGTTATCGCGTCGTCCACCTCGTATCTTTTACCAACGAGCCTGCAATCCAAATGCGCCAATCCGGATCGCATCGTTGTCGGCCATCCCTTTAATCCCGTCTATCTCTTGCCGCTGGTTGAAATTGTAGCGGGCACCAAAACATCCGCCGAATCGGTTGAGACCGCTAAATCCTTCTACCGCCGCATCGGCATGCGTCCGCTTCATGTGCGCAAGGAAATCGAAGGCTTCATCGCCGACCGTTTGATGGAAGCGCTCTGGCGTGAAGCGCTGTGGTTGATCAAAGAAGATGTTGCGACAACCGAGGAAATCGACGCCGCCGTTGTCTATGGTTGCGGCCTGCGCTGGTCATTGATGGGTACCTTCCTCACCTTCCAATTGGCAGGCGGCGATGCGGGAATGCGCCATTTCATGCACCAATTCGGACCAGCGTTGAAAATGCCCTATTCTTATACACCTGCGCCAGAACTGACCGACGAGATCATCGACAAAATTGTCGATGGTTGCGAACACCAAGCCGCTGGTCGTTCGGTCAAAGAATTGGAACGTCGCCGCGATGCATTCCTGAATGATCTATTGAAACTCGTAAAAAATTACTGGCCCGAAGCCGAAGGCCGTCCGGATCATATCTAATGACAACGCCGCTTCATCTTTATGACGCTATCGTAGTTAAAGAATGGGTCGATTATAACGGCCATATGAACGATGCGGCTTACGCGATACCCTTCTCGCGCGCGATTGATGCGATGATGGCGATGGTTGGCCTTGATGAAGCGGGCCGTGTGTCAACCAACCACACAATCTTCACGCTTGCGATACAGATGCGCTATCACCATGAGGTGAAAGAGGGCGAGCCGCTTAAAGTATCCGGCCAAATTATCGAGATCGATGCCAAGCGCATTCGCCTCTATCAATGGCTACGCCACGGAACCGACGATACCTTACTCGCGACCTGCGAACAATTGCTCGCGAGCGTTGATCAATCGGGGCCGAAGATTGCGGCCTTTCCTGAAAGCGTTGGCGAGAAATTACGAGCGATGGCCACCGAGCACGCCGAGCTCCCTGTCCCTGAGGACGCCGGACAGGGCATATCATTGAGGCGAAGATAACCGGACCGCGCGTCCCCTTTCTCCTCATCCTGAGCCACATCGCAAAGCGATGTGTTTCGAAGGACGGTTGCCGTGGTTCGACTCGCCGCTTACGCGG
>CAIRGA010000128.1 GCA_903877935.1 uncultured Hyphomicrobiales bacterium | reverse complement strand
TCGTATTATAGGTGAACATTCCACCGCAACTGCCTATTCCTGGGCATGCATGGCAAGCGATATGATGACGATGTTCCGCATTGGCATGCCCCGCTGCTTGAAATGCCGTTATAATATCTAGCGTCTCCTCTGTTTCGGGATCCTGTCCCGGACGGATGGGCCCATCGGACATTATTATGCCGGGCTGATTATGTTCTAGAATAGCAGCAAGCGTGCCAACAGGAGGCTTGTCGCATGCGACGACTGCAATTACGCCGGCTAGGCCTGTCGCTTCAAGATGCTCACATAAAGCATCATTCGTGACTTCCCTACCGATCAACGAATAACGCATTTCAGGTGTACCGTTACGCATGCCGTCGGAGGTCGCGATCGTATACTCAGGCTGAACGAGCCGCAACTTGAGCTGATTGTGTTCTTTACCAATCTGCGACTTCAAATGCTCATGGATTGCCTCCACTTTGGACATGACGCCGATATAGCACTGGCTGTCTCCCTTGGTCCCGACGACCCCCACAGAGGGTTCGTGAATCAGATCTGGGTCGGTTCCCAACTGACGCGCGATACCCATCGTTTGAGTAGAGCGTCCCGGGTGACGATCGATGATAACGATACCTTTACCGCTCATAATAACGCCTTAGGTTTTTTAGATTTATACGGCTAATATTTTCGGCTACTCTAATCTTAGGTAGGATGGAAATGTCATATAATAGCATGAATCTAATTATCTTAGCTGACCAAGAATTGATAAAATTTAACCTTATTTTAAATTAGAATGCAACATGGCTTAGGTATTATCATTGATTGTTATTCGAATTTATCGTCCTAACTGAGATGCAGTACGATGCAGAAATTTTTAAAAGATTGAATTGAATTAGCTGGAAGAATGAGTACTAGCGGTGGCAGTGCCGTTTGCGGCCCTTATGACAACCAAGGAGCTGAAGCCTCGATTAACGCCAGATGCCCATAATTAATGCTGAAATATCATTTGGTGGATGAATCTAGTGTCACATTCGAAGTATAACTTTCTTGAACCTGTGGACTGCCCCCATCGAGTGGTCCAATTTGAATGTTAGTGCATGGTCGGCCTTTGGTCTATTGGAATGATCGCTTCGGGTGCCGGTGGCCGATACCCCAATGAACTGTGTGGCCGTTTGGTATTGTAGTGATGCCGCCATTTTTCGATCACGATTTGCGCCTCCTTTAATGTGTAGAAGATTTCACCATTCAGCAGCTCATCGCGGAACCGTGCGTTGAAGCTCTCACAATATCCATTTTCCCATGGTGAACCCGGCTCGATATAAGCCGTATTTGCACCGACCGCCGTGATCCATTGGCGAACGTTTTTGGCAACAAATTCGGCGCCATTGTCCGAACGAATAAATGCAGGAGGTCCGCGAAGAATAAAAAGATCGGTCAGCACATCGATAACGTCGGTTGAGTTGAGCTTTCGTTTGACGCGGATAGCGAGAGCTTCTTTCGTATATTCATCAATCACGTTGAGTGTTCGGAACACACGACCATCATGCGTTCGATCCTGGACGAAGTCATAAGACCAAACATGGTTCGGGTATTCTGGACGAAGGCGAACACATGATCCGTCATTCAGCCAAAGCCGCCCCTTCTTGGGTTGTTTTTGTGGAACTTTAAGCCCCTCGCGTCGCCAAATCCGTTCGACCCGCTTATGATTCACATGCCAACCGGAATTGTTCAGCATTCCGGTAATCATGCGGTAGCCATAGCGACCGTAAGTCCGCGTGAACTCAATGATGTCATCGGTCAGCCTTTCTTCATCGGACTGGCCACGCGGTATCTTACGTTGGGTCGATCGGTGTTGACCAAGCGTCTGACAGGCACGGCGTTCAGATACGCTGAGGGCCTGGCAGACGTGGTCAATGCATAGACGACGGCGCGAAGGGCTTAGAAGTTTCCCCGTGCAGCCTCTGTCAAAATCAGCTTATCGAGGGTCAAATCCGAGACAGCCCGACGAAGCCGAGTATTTTCTGCTTCAAGCTCTTTTAATCGCTTCGCCTGGTCCCGATTCATGCCGCCATATTCCCGGCGCCACCGATAGTAAGTCTGAATAGTCACACCAATGTGTCGAACTGCGTCAGAAACCGACTTGCCTTGCCCTTGTAAAACTTCAACCTGCCGAAGCTTCATAACGATATCTTCGGCTTTTTCCCGTTTGCCTGTCATAGTTTGGTCCTCCGTATCCCGGGACAAAATTATCCCAAAACCTGGACCACTTCACGGGGGGCACTCCAAGGTCGGAAGCCATTTCGATCAGCGAAGCCGGCGACGTCCAACGAATTTAAGGATGCGAAGCCACTCGCATAAGCTCATAAACTACGTATAGAGAGCAGTTAGCGCGCGATGTCGCGCTTGTATAATTTGCCAAATTGCGGCAAGGAATCATCCAGCCCAGCCAGTCTGATGAGATGCCATAAAATGGCGTGATTGCTGGAGGTAACAGGCTTACCAATTTCCTTTTCCAAAGCCGCGACAAAGCTAACCGCGCGAATACTGGTGCATGAAATAAATACGCCTTCCACCGATGGATCGGACGCCGCCGTTCGGGCTGCCGAAACGACGGATGCTTCGGAAATTTTGGCAACGATATTGTCGTCGGGCTCCTCGAAGGAGACAAAAACAGGGATGCTCAAGCCGCGCGCTTCCAGACCGGCTGCAATCGCATCGTTAACAGTCCGCGAATAGGGCGTCACCACGGCAATGCGTTTAACGGCAAGCGCCTTGAAGGCTTCAACACAGGCATGGACCGGATTGCTGACTTCTATATCCGCGTGAATCTGTCGCACCAGTTCGGCGATGGGCGCGTCACCGATCAACATCGCGGCCGATGTGCAGGCAAAGCCGATCGCGTTGAAATTCCATGGCACGGGCAGAAGACGCGCGGCCTCAGGAATAAGGGGTTTCATCGCCATCAGCGTATCGCGGTTGATCTGGAAATCGTTGTAAATGCGCGATTGATAGAGCGCCACGCCGGGCAAAGACGCGAAGATCTGCCGAGCTTCAAACTCGATCGTCTGATCCGAGCGCAACACAATCAACCCGATTCGTGCCCGGCTCCCGAGGCCGGTATCCAAGGTTGGAGCGAGTGTTTCGTAACGCATGATGCAACCCCTTTGAGCGGTAAGAGCCAGCAAAGCACACCTTGGCCACAAGTCAAAGCGCGGGGCTGCGATGCGAAGTCCCGACCTTGTGAAGGACGAAAGGGCGGGCTAGGCTTCGATGCTGCGTTTGCGCGGCAGTCAGAAGGAAAGTGATATGAAGATCGCTGTTTTGGGAGCTGGCGTTATCGGAGTAACCACCGCTTATGAATTGGCCAAGGATGGCCATGAGGTTGTGGTAATCGACCGTTTGCCGGATGCGGCATCGGAGACCAGCTTTGCCAATGCTGGCTTAGTGGCACCCGGGCATGCCTATACATGGGCATCGCCTAAGGCCCCGCGTATCTTGTTGCGCTCCTTGATGGATGAGAGCGCGGCGCTTCGCTTCAAGCCCAGCCTCGATCCGCAGCTTTGGTGGTGGACGTGGCTGTTTCTCAAAAATTGTACGGCGGAAGCGGCGCGCACCAATACCAAGCGCAAAGTGCATTTGTGCATGTATTCGCAAAAGCAGCTTGACCGTTTGATTGCGGAGACCGGCATCAACCATCACCGTGTCGAAGGTGGATTGATGTATCTCTACCGCTCGCAAGAATCGTTTGATCGGGGCGCGAAAAATTGTTCCATTTTATCCGAAGAGGGGCTCGATATTCGTCCCATCTCCGCGAAAGAAGCCGCAGCACTTGATCCCGCCCTCGACCCTGTGAAAGACACCTTCAAAGGCGCGCTTTATTGCCCTTCCGATGAGAGTGGCGATGCCCGTCTGTTTACCCGCGAACTGGCCAAAATTTGTGCTGAAAAATATGGTGTTGAATTTCGTTATAATACCGAAATTCTAGGCTTCGAAACATCGGGTGGAAAGGTAGCATCGGTCAGGCTGGCTGATGGTATTCTGGCGGCAGATACTTTCGTGATGTGTCTTGGTGTTTTCAGCCCACAGCTTTCCAAGCACTTAGGCACACGGCTGCCCATTTACCCCATCAAGGGTTACTCCGTTACACTACCCATCGAGGGTGCCAATAATGTGCCGCGCTTTGGCGGGGTTGATGAGGATAATCTTACCGCCTATGCGCGGTTCGGGAACCGATTTCGTGTCACGGCAACGGCTGAATTTGCAGGCTTTGATCGCTCGCACAAACCGTCCGACTACAGCCATATGCTAAAGTCGATCAAGGAGTTGTTTCCGGATGCCGCTAATTACGACAAGCCGGAATATTGGGCGGGCTTGCGCCCCATGACACCGGAAGGAACCCCTATTTTTGGTCGCGGTACCTTTGACAATCTCTATTTCAATACAGGCCACGGCCATATTGGCTGGACGATGTCGTGCGGATCGGGCCGGATTACCGCCGACCTGATTGCAGGGCGGATACCGGCGATCGATCTTGCCGGAATGGACATGACGCCAAGTGCCGTGCTTTAAAAACTGATGAGGTTAGGCTTGCGCCTAAAGGGGATGAAGGTAACACCATGTCGCTTGCCGAGGTCAAACTAGACGATAAATACGCGCTTGAAGAAGGCCGTATTTATCTCAATGGGACGCAGGCGATTATTCGTCTGGCGCTTGTGCAATCCCGCCTTGATCAGGCCAGAGGATATGCGACACGCGGCTTTGTGACGGGTTATCGGGGATCTCCTCTGGGAGGTCTTGATCAGGCGATGGAGCAGGCCAAGAGCGCGGTCCAAGCGGCGGGCATCGTTTTCATCCCCGGCGTTAATGAAGATCTCGCGGCAACTTCTGTGCTGGGTACGCAGCAAATTAATGTGGTCGAGAAGGCCGACTATGAAGGTGTCTTCGCGCTCTGGTATGGCAAGGGTCCCGGTGTTGATCGCTCAGGCGATGCCTTCAAGCATGGTAATTTAGCCGGTAGCGCCCCGCGTGGCGGCGTGTTGCTCTTATTGGGGGATGACCACACCTGTAAATCGTCCACGACCTCCCATCAAAGCGAATTTGGCATGGTGGATGCGATGATTCCGGTCGTGAATCCGGCGGGCCTTGGTGACATTATCCCTTTCGGACTTTTCGGTCTCGCATTGTCACGGTTTTCCGGTTGCTGGACGTCGATGAAACTCGTTGCCGAAACCATGGACTCATCGGCTTCGATTACCATCGCGCCGGATGCCGGACAATTTATATCCCCCGATTTTGATGGGCCGGAGGGCGGGTTGCACATCCGCTGGCCAGACCCGCCGCAGGAGCAGGAGCGTCGGCTCCATCTTCATAAATTGCGGGCCGTGCATGCTTTTGCCCGCGCCAATCGCATTGACCGCGTGGAGTTCCCGTCGGCTCAACGGCGGATTGGCATTATAACGACCGGCAAATCCTATCTCGATGTCCGGCAGGCGCTGGACATGTTGGGCATCGACGAGGCGCGCGCTCGAGACCTCGGGCTATCGATCTACAAAATAGGGCTTGTCTGGCCGCTGGAGCCCGAAGGTTTGCGTGCTTTTGCGGCTGGCCTTGATACGGTGCTGGTGGTTGAAGAAAAGCGCGCTTTGCTGGAAGGGCAGATCAGGGAATTGCTCTATGATTTGCCAAGCGAGACGAGGCCAAAAATTTACGGTAAATCGGGACCCAACAAGGCGTTATGGTTGCCCTCGCATGATGATTTGACACCAACGCGAATTGCGTCGGTGATCGGTCAAACCGTGCTGAGCCTTTCCGACGATGCGCGGCTGGTATCGGTCTTGGCCGAGCTTGAAGCGGTTGAACAGAAGCGCCATTTGGCAAAGCCCGCATCGGTTGCGCGATCCATGTATTTTTGTTCAGGCTGCCCGCATAGCAGCTCCACCAAAATACCGGAGGGCAGCCGCGGCATGGGCGGTATCGGGTGCCATTGGATGTCGCTTTGGATGGACCGTTCGATTTCGCTCTATACCCATATGGGCGCAGAAGGTGCCAATTGGATTGGCCAATCGCCGTTTGTGCCAACCCGCCATGTTTTCCAAAATATTGGTGACGGCACCTATTTCCATTCAGGCCTTTTGGCCATTCGTGCCAATGTCGCGGCAAAAACAAATATTACCTATAAAATACTGTTCAATGATGCTGTCGCTATGACCGGCGGACAAGCGCATGACGGCCCGCTTTCACCGGATCGGATCGCTTGGCAAGTGCGGGCCGAAGGCGTCGAGCGGATCGCGATCGTGAGCGAGGATACCGCGCGGCATAGCGGCATTGCCTATCCGCCGGGTACCACCCTTCATGATCGCGATGATATCGACGCGGTGCAACGTGAATTGCGCGAGGTGAAAGGAACCTCGGCGCTCATTTATGATCAAACCTGCGCGTCGGAAAAACGGCGGCGGCAGAAGCGCGGCACGATGGTGGATACGAATATTCGCGCCATGATCAACGAGCAAGTATGCGAAGGGTGCGGCGATTGCTCCATGAAATCGAATTGCGTATCCGTGGTGCCGCTTGATACTGAATTCGGCACCAAACGGCGCATCAACCAGTCCTCCTGCAATAAGGATGTTTCCTGCGTTAAGGGCTTCTGCCCGAGCTTCGTGACGGTTGAAGGCGGTGTCTTGAGAAAACCGCAGGGGACGGATCTGGAGGCCCTTCTCGCACGCCCATTGCCGGATGTGATTGAACCCAAACTTGACCGCCCCTGGAACATCTTCGTCGCGGGCGTTGGTGGTAATGGCGTTGTCACCATTGCGGCTGTGCTGGCCATGGCGGCCCATCTTGAGGGTAAGGGCTGTTCGACACTCGATATGATCGGCATGGCACAACGCGGTGGCCCCGTATCGTCGCATATCCGGGTCGCCAAAAGCCAGGCCGACCTGACCGCTGTGCGTATTCCTGCTCAAGCCAGTGATCTGGTGCTGGCCTGCGATGTCGTGACCGCGCTGAGTCCGGATAGCAAGGCTCTGATGGGACCGGCCTCGACGCGCATCGTACTTAACCGTGAAGAAACCATCACAGGTCAATTTGTGCGCAATCGGGATGCCCGCTTTGCTGTGCCAAAACTTCAGGCGGAATTGGCCGAATGGGCTGGCCCAAACGCCATTGAATCGCTCGATGCGGGCCTGATAGCAACCGCTCTTTTGGGTGACTCCATTGGCGCTAATATGGTGATGGTCGGATATGCGCTGCAAAAGGGGCTTGTGCCTCTTTCCTTCTTGGCGATTGAGAAGGCCATTGAGCTTAATCGGGTCTCGGTGGAGATGAACCAAAAGGCGTTGCGGATTGGCCGCCTTTTGGCGATTGATGCGAAGGCCGTTGATCATCTCCTGCCATCGGCCAAAGCCATGGAAGCCTTGGAACATCGCCGCCCATCGCAATCGCTTGACGAGACGATAACGCGGCGCATTCAGTTTCTAACGGCCTATCAGAATGCAGCCTATGGCGCGCATTATGAGGAGACGCTGTCCCGCATCGGCGCAGTCGAACATAGGCTCTTTGGAAAAAGGGGCATCTTGTCTGAAACGGCGGCCAAAAATCTTTTTCATTTAATGGCGATCAAAGACGAATATGAAGTCGCAAGGCTCTATTCGAGCCCTTCTTTCAAGGCTCAGCTGAATGAAAATTTTTCTCAGTATCGGCGCATCAAAGTGCATCTCGCCCCGCCGCTTCTGGCGAAGATTGATCCGATAACCGGTGAGCCTAAAAAAACCGGTTTCGGACCTTGGATCTTGAAGGTGTTTCCGGTTTTGGCTGCCATGAAAATTCTTCGTGGTACGCCCTTGGATCTTTTCGGTCATACCCGGGAACGCCAGCGGGAACGCCAATGGCTTGCGGACTACGAAGCTTTGATTGCTGAGGTGTTGGCGCATCTGACACCGGCCAATCTAGATCGTGCCGCCGGTTTGCTGGCTATTCCGCAGGAGATCAAGGGGTTCGGCCATGTCCGCGAAAAAGCCATGCAACAGGCCGGGATCCGGTTAAACGCGATGAAGTCAGAGTTTCTAGGTCGCGCGCCTAGCCCCTGATGGCCCGGCTCTCATGGCTGACAGGCCCGTGGTGCGATGAACGTCAGTTGTGCATCCTACGTCGCTTCTCTATAGCTGTTTCTTTATTGGATTGATGAGGCTCTCATGTCGTTTTCTGCTCTATTTGCCAAATTCGTTGCCCTGATCGGCTCAGTTTTAATTGTTTGGCGGAGAGCCACAACGCCCCAACCCTCGCAGGCGATTGGTCAAGCGCCGTCGATTCCCTTGCCGCGGTCACAGGGTGTCCTTCCGACGCTCAAAATGCCGACGGCAAAAGGGTGGACGGCCGGCCATCTTCCAACGGCAGCGCCGGGGCTGAAGGTGAATGCGTTCGCTACTGGTCTCAAACATCCCCGTTGGATCGAAGTTCTGCCGAATGGCGATGTGGCGGTGGCAGAGGCTCTTGCAGCCTGTGCCGAAGTGGTAATTGCTGCGGATGAACGCATGGTGTCAATTAGTGCTGGCGGTGGCGGCTATGGTTCACCACATGAAAGAGAAGCCCATCGCGTCGCGCATGATGTGCGCGAAGGGTGGGTTAGTCGCGATCGCGCAGAAGCTATTTACGGCGTTGTTCTTCGCGACAATTTCACAGTCGATCAGGAGAGAACATCGCATTTGAGACGGCAATAAAAATGATTAATTTGGAATGCTGGGATATTCGACCAATGCGCTGTGTTCAACTACCCATAAGGGTGCTTGAAGAAAAGGAATAAGCGCGTCATTGAGTTGATCGTGACAGAAGCAGACGGCCTTGAAGTAATTTTTTTAAACGCGGATGACCGTAAGCTTGTGCGACGTATTTTTGTATTTTCCCAAGCCGATACGATTGGCGGTTAGATCAGCCATATCGGATATCCTTGCAGATCACATTGCTGAATAGCCACCATCGATAGGGACGATAGCACCGGTTATAAATCCCGCTGCATCTGAGCATAAATGCGCGACGACGCCGCCAATATCGTCTGGCAATCCCCATCGCTTCATCGGTGTGCGGTCAATAATCGCTTTGGCCCGAACAGGATCCTCGCGGGCCCCCTTTGTCAGGTCTGTTTCTATCCAGCCCGGGGCGATTGCGTTCACACGGATCCCATCCCCCGCCCATGCAATGGCCAATGATTTTGTGAGTTGAACAACACCGCCCTTCGAGGCTGAGTAAGCGGGTGTCAAAGGGCCCCCGAAGGTCGAGAGCATAGACGCGGTGTTGATAATCACACCATGCTCTGATGCAGCAAGCTTTGGGCGGGCTGCAAGGCACATCCGCATGGTGCCTGTCAGATTGACATCAATAATTTTTTTAAAAACCTTTAGGTCATATTCTGCACCACCCCTCATGATCATGCCGGCACAATTGACCAACACATCAAGGCGATCGCATTGTTGTAAAATCGTCTGAACTGACGCGTCATCGGTCACGTCGAGTTGATAGGCTAACAGCCCGTCGCGCTGGGGGACTGCGGCGACTTCGTCGGTCGAAAGGCCGGTGACGATCACCTGATAGGATTCAGCCAAAAGGGCTGTGGCAATGCCAAATCCGATGCCACGAGCTCCCCCCGTAATCAGCGCTACTTTATGCCGATGGGACGTTTGCGTATGTGTTGTCAGGCTTGGCATTTAAAGATCAATCTCTTTCATTCCCGCCTCAAACGCGGAGTTTATCTGAGGCGTGTCGGCAGCAGAAAACCGAACGCCATGGGTTGATCCCGCAAGACCAATTCCGATCGTCCCTGTTTTAAACCGAAGCGATTCTTAAACTGAGTTTCGAAAAGGCTGCTCTTAGGAACG
>CAIRGA010000127.1 GCA_903877935.1 uncultured Hyphomicrobiales bacterium | reverse complement strand
GTATGAGCGTCAGGTCAAAAGACGGTTAATCACCCTCGCCCGGATTAGGGGAGAAGAGGGCGAGCTTGTCTGCCTTCCCGTCAAAATCCTTGGCATCGGCCGCGGCATCCCGCTTGATCGTAATATTAGGCCAAGATTTAGCATAATCCGCATTGAGCTTGAGCCAGCTCTCGAGACCCGTCTCCGTATCCGGCTTAATAGCATCGGCCGGGCATTCTGGCTCGCAGACGCCGCAATCAATACATTCGTCAGGATGGATGACGAGCATATTCTCGCCTTCGTAAAAACAATCGACCGGGCAAACCTCGACGCAGTCCATATATTTGCACTTAATGCAATTTTCGACGACCACATAAGTCATAAGAGGCTCCAGTAAAGCGCAGCTAGTCTAGGTGGTTTTGCTAACCGAGTTCTTGAACGGTTGCAAGCGAGGCGGTGGCATCCGCCGCGAAGAAATACGCTAGAGCTTTCTGCCGGCCGGTAAGGGAGGAGCTTCGCGGATGAGCAACAAATCAACCCGACGATTGGCGGGTAATTGCGGATTATCCGGAAATAGGGGATCGGCATCCGCTTTACCCACGATCGCTTTGAAACGATCTTGGGGCAATCCGTATTCAACCAAAATTTTCCGAATAGAGGCCGCCCTGCCTACGGAGAGTTCCCAAGGCGAAACATCCGGCTGAACGCCAGCCGGTGGGGCTGCTGTGTGACCGGTAATTTCGATGCGATTGGATAGTTTTTTTAACGCCGGGACCATTCGGCGCAAGGCGTCACGGACATAAGGATAGGGCTCGACCGAGCCATCGGGAAACATCGAACGACCTGATTGATCCACCAAGGACACATCCAACCCGTCCTTATTTTCCTGCACAATCAGGTTTTTTGATAGCTCGGCAATTTCCGGCAAATCAGCAATGGCTTGACGGAGTGTGGCCGCAGCAAGACCAAAAGTCCGGTCATTGGTCGCGAGATCAAGGCCCTCATCGCGCTTTTCACCGACCAATGGCCCCGCTTGATCCGTTCCTTCTTCAGGGGGAAGAAATTTTGCGTTTTTAAGAAAGGGCTTTGTCGGCGTGCCATCCATCTCAATCATCGAGGCGAAGCGATTTTCACGCTGCATACCGAATGCATCTCGCATGGATCCCGCGACCAGTTTCATCTTGGCCTGATCTTGCGTGGAGAAGGCAACGAGCATCACGAAAAAACTCATGAGCAGGCCCATGAGGTCGGCGAAGGTTACAAACCAGCCATGTCCACCCCCGCCATGCCCCCCCTTTTTGCGTGCCATGGGGTTATGCCGCAGCGAGTGCTTCGCGGTGTTTCACCGGAAGATAGGCAACCAACATTTCGCGCACCACAGCCGGGCTCTTAGCTTCGCGAATTTGCATCACGCCATCGATTACGAGCGCGCGGCATACGTCTTCTTCTTCCAGTTTGAGCTGGAGCTTATCGGCAATCGGCAGGCAGATCAGGTTTGCGACCAATGCACCATAGAGCGTTGCCAAGAGCGAAATCGCCATAAAGGGGCCAAGTTTTGAGGGGTCTTCCATATGGCTGAACATTTGCACCATGCCGAGAAGCGTACCGATCATGCCCCATGCCGGTGCCGCGTCCCCAATCGACCGATAAAGCTTGCCGCCCTCCTCAAGACGGATCAAAAAATTATCGGTATCGCGCTGCAAAGTTTCACGGATGAATTCACGATCATAGCCGTCGGCGATGTAGCGAATACCTTGTGCCAAAAACTTATCTTTCACGGTCACGCGCTCAAGTGCCGCGGCGCCCGAACGACGCGCCGTATCAGCCACCTTCGTGATTTCCTCAATCAATTCACGCGGCTCGGACGAATGCATCATAAAAGCGTATCGCATGCCCGTCGGGAAGCCGTGCAACATCGTCGAAAGAGGGAACCGGATGAGGGTTGCGCCTGAGCATCCGCCGAAAATAACGATTAATGCGTGTTCACTGACGAACGCGCTCGCCGATCCTTCTGCCGTTGTCAAAAAGGCTAAAACTACGATGCCAATAACGAGGCCAAGCCCGGTCGCAATATCCATTGCCCACGTCCAATTTCATGAGAGTTTGAAATATATGACGTAACGTTAGGCTAAGACCCTAAACAAATCGTAAGTTATTCGCGAAAGAATTAAAAAAAATGAGGCCGCCCTATCTGGCAGCCTCATCCCTTTACCGCGATCGTTTTATATTACTCGGCAGATTTTCGACGTTGAAGCGATGTAATTTTCAAAAGCGTAATACGATTACGGGCCTTCCGAAGAACTTCAAAGCGATAGGTATAAAAGGTGAAAATCTGGCCCGTATCTGGGATCGTTTGGGCCTCATGAATAACAAGGCCTGCGATCGTTGTCGCCTCTTCGTCCGGTAAGTCCCAATCCATCGCGCGGTTCAAATCACGGATCGGAACCGAACCGTCGACCCTAACCGAACCATCGGGCAAAGCCCGCAACCCTTGCACGCGGACATCATGCTCGTCACGAATATCGCCAACGATTTCTTCCAAAATATCTTCAAGAGTCACGAGGCCCATCACCTCGCCATATTCATCAACAACGAGGGCAAAATGCATTTTTTTCGATAAAAATGCCTTTAATTGCTCCTGAAGCGAGTTCGTGTCTGGCACAAACCATGGGTCAAGGGCGATTTCTCGCACATCAAGATCGGCTGCCTTTCCACCTGCTGCATCATAAGCGCGCAGCAAATCTTTTGCATGAAGCACGCCGATAATATTGTCGGGCGAGCCTGACCAGAGCGGCAAGCGGGTATGAGGCGAGGACAGTACCTCCCGCACAATTTCTTCCGGCGGCAAATCCGCAGAAATGGTCCGCATCTTGGTACGATGGACCATGATGTCGGAGACTTCGAGTTCGGCAAGATCGAGCAAGCCGCCGAACATTTTACGCGCTTCGGTTTCAACGCTGCCTTCGCTATGCAGCAAATCTACCGCACCGCGGAGCTCTTCGGTGGCTGAGAGAACCGCGACGTTCTCCCCAATTTTGAAGCCAAAGGGCCGCAAAATACCGCGTACGACCGCCTCAATCGCAAGCGTCAATGGTCCGAAGAGGGCAACCGCAAGCGCTACAGGACGCGCCAACAATAAAGCCGAGCGATCAGGCGTTGAAATTGCCATCGTCTTCGGCATCACTTCAGCGAAAATAATAATCAGGATCGACATCACGATGGTGGCGTAAATGGCACCTTCCGCACCGAAAAACTGGACAAGAACAGTGGTCGTGAAGGCTGATGCCCCGATATTAACGATAGAATTGCCAATCAGCATCGCGCCGATCAAGCGCTCTTTTGCCAAAAGCAACCGATTGATAAGGCCCGCTCGTTCATCGCCTGCGCTTTCAAGCGCGTGCATACGGGCGCGGGACGCTGCGGTTAGCGCCGTCTCGGAACCTGAAAAAAAGGCCGAAAGGGCAAGGCAAAGAATAACAATACCCAAAGCCAGAAAGGGGTCAGTGTGGATTTCGACGCTTTCCATCGTGCTTAACCTCTTATCATTTGAAGATGTTCATCCAGATAGGACCGCACATCATCGGCCGCCACATCCGGCGCTATAAAGCTCTCACCAATCCCGCGAGCGAGAATGAAGGTGAGCTTTCCGCGCTTTACTTTTTTGTCTTGCGCCATTGCATCTAAAATCGCGGTAGAATCGGCATCCCAACCCGGAATATCGCGGATATGAGTCGGCAACCCGACCTGCTTAAGATGCGCTTCAATCCGAACAGCATCTTGCCCATTGCACAGTCCGAGCTTGGTCGAGAACCGGAATGCGCAACAAAGACCAATGGCTACCGCCTCACCATGTACCAAACGCGCGCCGTCATAAGCAACGATGCGCTCAAACGCATGCGCAAAGGTGTGGCCAAGGTTGAGAAGTGCGCGATCGCCATCCTCGCGTTCATCGCGCATCACGATTGCCGCTTTCGCTTTACACGAAACTTCAATCGCATGAACGCGATCAGGACCACCGGCAAAAACGCCAGCATGATGCGCTTCTAGCCAATTGAAAAAGGGCGCGTCCGAAATCAGTCCATATTTGACGACTTCAGCGTAACCTGCCGCAAATTCTCGTTTTGAAAGCGTATCGAGCACATCAACATCGGCCAAAACCAAACTTGGCTGATGAAAAGCGCCGATCAGATTCTTGCCATGCGGGGAATTAACCCCCGTCTTACCACCGACAGACGAGTCGACTTGAGCAAGCAAAGTCGTTGGTATCTGCACAAACCGCATACCGCGACGGGTTATCGCGGCGGCAAAGCCCGCTAAGTCACCAACAACGCCACCGCCCAATGCGACCACCAAATCGCCACGCTCCATTTTGGCGGACAAAATACCATCCACTACGCGATCAAGCTCGGACATGGATTTCGAGCGTTCTCCTGATGGCACTTGGATCGCCGCCATACGGATGCCCGCTGCTTTCAAACTATCTTCCAAGACAGGTAGATGGATGCCTGCGACTTTATCATCGGTAACAATGGCGCAGGCTGCACCAGGCGCCAGCGCCGCGATCCGCTCACCCGCCTCCTCCAAAAGATTGCTGCCAATGGCAATATCATAGGCTCGGCCCGGCAAATCGACGCGAACATGGGCTTGCGAGAGAGGCTTTGTCGTCACAATGGGAACTCCGATACCAAGATGGCGTGAAATCGCCGCGATGATTTCGTCAACGATTACATCATGCGCCACATCACGCGACTGAACATGCAAATCCGTGAGCGCATAGACGGGATACCGCGCATCCATCAGGCGTTTGAGCGTCCCTTCGGGATCAGGATTTTGCAAAAGCGGACGATTGGAACGCTTTCGAACGCGCCGCATAAGCACGTCGAACTCGGCTTTCAGCCAAATGGAAACGCCTTGCTGACCGATCAATTGACGGGTCGCGTCATTCATATAGGCGCCACCGCCGGTCGCCAAAATCATCGGTCCATCACCCAAGAGGCGTGCGATCACCCGTTGCTCGCCCTGCCTGAATTCAGCTTCGCCGCGCTTTTCAAAAATCTCTGGGATCGACATACCCGCGGCGCGCTCAATTTCCGTGTCCGCATCAAAAAAGGGCAGGCCAAGCCGCTGCGACAAGCGCTTGCCAACGGAACTTTTGCCCGCGCCCATCATACCGACCAGAACGATCGAACGCGAACCTAACGCGTTCGAAATCGGCGCCATTCTTTCGGCCTCGCGTGCGCCATCGCTCGAGCCGCCAATTGCTTCCACCGTCATAACTCCCGTCATCATCGCGCATGCTCATAGCATAGCGCCACCGAATCTTGCATCATGGTTCGCGTAAAGAGTTTGCGGGTACTCAAAATGCCGGATGCCATTGATGGCTTTTTAGCCATGCTTGCCGCGGAGCGCGGGGCGGCAAAAAACACGATTGAGGCCTATCGCCGCGATCTGGACGGGGCGCAATCCGTGCTTGAGCGCGGCGGTGTAACCCTTTTGGACGCTACGACCGACGATTTGCGCGACTATCTCACAGTGCTTGATCAATCAGGCCTTAAAGCGTCGACGGCTGCCCGAAAACTTGCCGCTTTGCGGCAATTCTACCGGTTTCTGTATGGGGAGGGCCAAAGGGGAGACGATCCGGCGCAAGCGCTTTCAGGCCCAAAACAGGGGCGACCTTTGCCAAAGACGCTATCGATTGCCGATGTCGATCGACTTCTAGCGGTTGTTCAGGAAGGTATTGATGACGCAGACCGGCCTGAGGGAGAGCGCTTTCGCGCGGCCCGCATGACGGCTTTGCTAGAGCTTTTATACGCAACGGGCTTGCGTGTTTCCGAACTTGTATCGCTGCCCATCCGGGCGGCACGGACCAAAGATCGGCTCTTGGCCGTAAAGGGCAAAGGCGGGCGCGAGCGTCTCGTCCCGCTGACGGATAAATCCAAAGAAGCGATGCTGCGCTATCTGGCACTTGGCGAAGGACGGCTAAAAGCCTCGCTCTGGCTGTTTCCTTCCGATAGCGAAAGCGGCCATATGACAAGACAGGCTTTTGCGCGGGATTTGAAAGCGCTGGCGGCGGCAGCCGGTATCCCAACCCGCCTGATCAGTCCGCATGTGCTGCGCCACGCGTTTGCCAGCCACCTTTTGCAAAACGGGGCCGATTTACGCGTCGTACAACAGTTGCTAGGCCATGCGGATATTTCGACCACACAGATTTACACGCATTTGCCGGACGAGCGGCTCAAAGGCCTTGTGCGGGATTTGCATCCTTTGGGGGATAAAGAGAGCGAGTAGCGAATGGCGAATGGCGGATTTCTATAGCCCAACTAACCGTCAAGCCCCTACTCGCCACTCACTATTCGCTATTCGCTCTATTTCCCCGACAGTACAAACACCGCCTGCTCGCCAAATAAATTCCACATCGCGCGGGGTAGGCTCATTTCCACAGGCCTCCCGAACCGATCAAGAGCGGAAGCCTGCTCGATCACAGCCCCCATGTCATCCACAAGGGCGATAAAATCATTAATCGTGCAGAAATGGATATTGGGCGTCTCATACCACGTATAAGCGAGATTTTTCGTGACCGGCATACGGCCCGTCGCCAATAATTGCAGGCGGATTTTCCAATGGCCGAAATTCGGGAAGGCCACAATCGCCCGCCGCCCAATTCTTAGCATATGTTCGAGCACAACACGCGGCTGCCGCATCGCCTGCAACGTTTGCGACAAGATCACATAATCAAACGAGCCATCGGGATAATAAACAAGATCCGTATCGGCATCGCCCTGAATGACCGAAAGTCCTTTGGCGACGCAGAGATTGACGCCCGATTGCGATAATTCGATCCCACGCGCGTCAACGCTGCGTTTTTCAGCGAGCAGGCGCAAAAGCGAACCATCCCCGCAGCCGACATCCAACACCCGCGATCCGGGTTCCACCATTGAGGCGAGGTTTAAGAGATCGACGCGAGCGAACGCGGCATCCGCATTCAATTCCAAGGGGCTCATCCGTCAGCCCTCCGCACAGGTACCGCTAAGCCACGGGCTCGCGCCGCTGAATCGATAAATCCGCGTGTGGTTTCAAACAATTCCGGCACATCCAGCAAAAAAGCATCATGGCCTTTATCGGTCTCAATTTCGACGAACGAAACAGATGCGCCTGCAGCATTTAACGCATGAACGATAGCGCGGGAATCGCTCGTCGGAAACAACCAATCGGATGTGAAAGAGACAATACAAAACCGCGTTTTCGAGCCTTTAAAGGCACGTGCTAAAACACCGTCATGTTCTTTTGCAAGATCAAAATAATCCATCGCGCGGGTCAAAAACAAATAGGAATTGGCGTCAAACCGCTCAACAAAAGAGCGCCCCTGATAACGCAAATAAGATTCAACCTCAAAGTCTGCATCGAATGAAAAAGTAGGTGCGGCGCGTTCTTGCAAATTACGCCCGAATTTTCGGTGCAAGGCCTGCTCGGAGAGATAGGTGATATGCGCCGCCATGCGCGCCACCGCGAGACCTTTTTCTGGCCGCGTGCCTTCCTCAAGATAGCGGCCAGAATGCCAATCGGGATCGGCCATGACAGCCTGACGACCCACTTCGTGAAACGCAATGTTTTGTGCCGTGTGTTTCGCCGCGGTCGCGATCGGCATGGCCGAGAAAACGCGACCCGCATGGCTCGCAGCCCATTCGAGCACCTGCATACCGCCCATTGAGCCGCCGGCGACGCAAAACAGCGTATCAATACCGAGGCGATCCACAAGCTTTGCTTGCGCATTCACCATGTCGCGGATGGTCACGACCGGAAAATGCAGCGCATAAGGTTTGCCTGTTTTGGGATCAAGCGATGCGGGTCCTGTCGTACCAAGGCACGAGCCCAACACATTGGCGCAAATGATAAAAAACCGGTCTGTATCAAACGGCTTGCCGGGGCCGACCATCGTCTCCCACCAGCCGGATTTTCCCGTTACAGGGTTGATATTCGCCACATGCTGATCGCCAGTCAGCGCATGACACAGCAAAATTGCGTTGGATTTATCAGCATTCAGCGCGCCATAAGCCTGATAGGCAATGGACCAAGGCCCAAGGCTCTCCCCACTTTCAAGCGCCAAGGGCTCATCCGCACCAAAATGGGCGACCAAGCTCGATGGCTCAATCGCTTCATTGCGCTTATTCGGATCAGCCGCATGATGACGGGTCATTTTCGTTCACTCTCAATCGATAACGTTCTATATGTCGAATTTTTAGACCTTAATCAAGAACCATTCGGTATTTTCATCGTCCCGGCGTAAGGGTGGGCTTTGCCTTTCCTTCCTTCGCGTTCTATGACATTCGCCACTTTATCTTATTGCGTCTATGGACCCTCAGCATGGCCCTGCCTTCGCTTTCTGATTTGCGGCAAGAAATCGACCGGATTGATGCCTCCATGCATGATCTGTTGATGGAGCGCGGCACGATCATTGATACGCTGATCGAGGTCAAAAAGACGGTTGATTCAGGTTCGGCCTTCCGTCCCGGCCGTGAGGCCTCGATGATGCGGGCTTTAGCTGAACGCCACCATGGTTTGCTGCCCTTTGATACGGTGGAAAGCATTTGGCGGGTGATTATCTCGACGTTCACCTATGTGCAGGCCCCTTACGCCGTTCACGCCGATATCTCGGTAGGTGACGCGCCGATGCGGGATACCGCGCGGTTTCACTTTGGCTTTACCGTGCCCTATCACACGCATCCGACGGCTGATGAGGTGATCAACGCGGTTGGCCAAGCAGCAGGTGATCTCGGTATTTTCTCGATCTCGACGAATGGCCCTTGGTGGCTTGGCCTCATTGGTGAAGGCACACCAAAAATTATCGCGCGCCTTCCCTTTGTTGAGCGCCCGGATCACCCCGCTGGCGCACCGGTTTTTGTCATTTCAAAGCCTCTGGCCGATGCGGCCGTGCGAGATCGCCTACTTTATGCCGCTCAGGTCGAGCGATGGCGAGGCGATATCAGCACCTCACTTATGAAAGAGGACCTTGCAATCGAGGCCCATTCTTCGGCGGAAGGGCTTTCATCTTTGCTGCTGTCCGCCCCGGGCTCCTACGATCCATCTCGCCTCAAATCCATTTTTTCTACCCTTGGCCTATCGGTTTCTGACCTGTACGAAATAGGTAGCCACGCCCAACGCTTTCATCTTACCCAACCGGATTAATGCCGATGTCCACGACCTTTGATCGCCCCGTTCCCCGCCCCGGTGTGCTTGATATCGAGGCCTATGTGCCCGGCAAAAGCGCCGCCGCTCCCGGCGTGAAGGTGTACAAGCTTTCCTCCAACGAAACCCCGCTTGGCGCATCTCCCGCTGCCATCGCCGCGTTTGGTTCGTTACGCGACAAACTTGAACTCTACCCTGATGGCGCGTCAACCAAGCTGCGCGAAGCCATCGGCACACGCTACGGGCTTGATCCTGCCCGCATCGTTTGCGGATCAGGCTCGGATGAGCTGCTGTCGCTCATCACCAGCGCCTATATCGGATCCGGCGACGAGGGAATTTTCACGACGCACGGCTTTTTGGTCTATAAAATAGCGATCATGGCTGCGGGCGGCGTTCCTGTTGTGGCGGAGGAAAAAAACCTCATAACCGATATCGACGCGATTTTGGCCAAAGTGACGCCGCGCACAAAAATCGTTTATCTCGCTAATCCTAATAATCCGACCGGAACTTATATTCCGTTTGACGAGGTAAAACGCTTGCACGCCGCGCTTCCAAAGCACGTTGTTTTGGTGCTCGATGCGGCCTATGCCGAATATGTTCGTCGCAATGATTATGCGTCAGGCATAGAGCTTGTCGCGACCAGCGAAAACGTCGTCATGACGCGAACCTTCTCAAAGATTTATGGCCTTGCGATGTTACGCCTTGGTTGGTGCTATGGCCCCGTTGGCGTGATCGACGCGTTGAACCGTATCCGTGGTCCGTTCAACGTAAATGGGCCTGCATTGGAAGCTGGAATTGCCGCGTTAAATGACGAAGAGCATCTCGCAAAAGCGCTGGCGCACAATGACAAATGGTTGCCTTGGCTCACCGCTGAACTTGAAAAGCTCGGTATTGGTGTAACACCCAGCGTTGGTAACTTCCTCTTGCTGCATTTTCCGAAGGTACCCGGCAAAACAGCAAAGGACGCGGATGCATTTTTATCATCGCATGGTTTAGTGCTCCGCGCGGTCGGCGCCTATGGGCTACCCGATTGCTTGCGTTTAACAATTGGTCCCGATGAGGCAAACCTTAAAGTCGTGGCAACGCTAGGTGCGTTCATGAGTGGGAATACCGCCCGTGCCTGATCGGTTGGGGCCGCCCCTTGCAACGCCTGTTTTCGATCGCCTAGCTCTCATCGGCTTAGGCCTTATCGGCTCATCACTAGCGCATGTCGCGCGACAGAAAAATCTCGCTCGGCACATCGTTGCCATTGATGCCTCGGAAGAGGTTTGTGCGCGCGTCTCTGAGCTTAAACTTGCCGATACAGTAACGAGCAACATCGCGGAAGGTGTCCGGGGCGCCGATTGCGTCATCTTATGCGTGCCCGTTGGCGCTTGCGGAAGCGTGGCGGAAGCGATGCAGTCGAGCTTAAAACAAGGCGCTATTATTTCTGATGTAGGATCGGTTAAGGGCTCGATTGTCGCGCAAGTCACGCCTTTTATCCCGGAAGGCGTCCATTTCGTTCCCGCCCATCCCGTTGCCGGCACCGAGCAATCCGGCCCCGATGCTGGCTTTCCCACCCTGTTTTTGAACCGATGGTGTATTTTGACGCCACCAGAGGGCCAGGACGCAAGGGCTGTCGCCAAAACCCGAGCGTTTTGGGAAGGGGCCGGATCGATGGTGGAGGAAATGTCGCCTGCGCACCACGACCTTGTCCTCGCGATTACGAGCCATCTACCGCATCTGATTGCCTATAATATCGTGGGCACAGCTGCTGATCTTGAGGCCGTTACCCAGTCGGAAGTCATCAAATTCTCCGCCGGCGGTTTTCGTGATTTCACCCGTATTGCGGCGTCCGATCCGACCATGTGGCGTGATGTGTTTCTGAACAACAAAGACGCCGTGCTCGAGATGCTTGGCCGCTTTACCGAAGACCTATCATCACTCCAGCGCGCGATCCGATATGGGGACGGCGAGGCTTTGTTTAATCACTTTACGCGCACGCGGGCGATTAGGCGTTCGATCATTGAAATCGGCCAGGATTCGGCAGCGCCCGATTTCGGTCGGCAACCTAAAAACGGCAATCAATAAAGCGGCGGAATTTCTGCAAGCTTCAATGGTCCAATCAGTACCCTGCCCTTGTTCAAGGTCAGGGGTAACTTAACGCTACCCGCGCCAATCGAGCCACCCAAGATCGAAAGTCCCGACTCTTTCAAGGTTTCGCCGAGACCCGTAGCGGTAAAATCGATTTTACCATTGAGACGATGGCTATCATCAAGGCTTAGCGAGCCTTTCAGTGCAAGGGCTTGCTCGCCCCGTTTCAAATCCCATTGATCGATAACAACTTCGCCGCCCGATGCGCGCCAATTCTCTAGGCTTGATGCTCCGGGGTTTTCAGCGAGCAGCCAACCTTTTTTCGTAATGACATGCGCATCCAACGATCCCGTTGTTTGAACATCACGCAGGCTGGCACCGGATACGGTAATGACGGTTTCTATATCCGACGGGCCATTTGCCTCGCCCTCGATTTTCCGCATGTGGAATTCGGCATGACCGAGTTTTCCTGAAACAAGAGGATTGGTGGTTTCAAGGACCAAGCCATCGACCACCCAAGACGCGCGGTCCGCTTTAAGAGGCGTCTCAAAATGTAGGCTCGATCGCATGGTTGGCCACGACATCGAAGCCGTTTGACCATTCGCCAATCGCACGCTCATCGGTCCATTCACGTCAACAAGAACCAGCTTCGGATTATAAATCTGCGCAAGGGCCAGAAAGCCGCCGACGGAAACAGAGCGTAACTCGCCTTTTTCAGCGCTCATGGTGAGACCATCACAGCGCAATTCGATCCGAAATGGATAACCCGCCATCGAACGTGAGGCACAGCTCCATTGCCTCCCAAAGCTCGCCTCATTTGCGAGCCACCGGTCAAAACCAGCATCGGCGACGCGCGTTGCCGCAACCCACCAGATGGAAACGGCAAGACCTAAAACAACAATTAAACCCGGCACAAAATAAAGACCGATCCGGGATGGTTTTTTAGGCGATAAAATTGTGGTGTCGGACACGGTGAAGCTTTCAAGAAGGGATGAACATCAATCTAACGCAGGCGGCCGCCGAACACCAATCTCCAAACACCGCTTGCGACGTCGGAGAAGCACTGATAGGTCGATTTTATGACGATAGACACGGTAAATAAGGATCTTTGGGTATTCGGCTATGGCTCGCTAATGTGGCGGCCCGGCTTTGAATATGAAGAACGCGTGCAAGCGACGTTGAACGGATATCACCGCGCGCTATGTATTCTCTCCGTCCATCATCGCGGCAGCTTTGAACGTCCCGGTCTTGTTCTAGGGCTTGATAAAGGCGGCTCCTGTCGTGGCATCGCATTTCGGGTGGCTACCGACAAAGTTGAAACGACGCTTCAATATTTGCGGGAGCGCGAACAGGTCACGTCGGTTTATCTTGAAACCCATCATCGCTTACGACTGGCCGATGGTCGGCTTGTCGAAGGAACAGCTTTCACCGCCGATCGAAATCATTCCCAATACGCCCGAAAATTATCGCATGATGATTTAGTGGATCGTGTTCGGCACGGTGTGGGCGTTTCGGGCAATAATCCGGATTATGTGCGGGCAACCGTGGCTGAGTTACAGAAAATCGGCATCAAAGACCGCACGCTTGCGCGGATTATTGCAGCCCTCGACGATCCTAGCGGCTAACGTTAAATCCCGGTAAACTTTCGCCGCGCATCAAACGCGGCATATGGCCATTAATTGCCGCCGCTTCGCGGATCAAGCGACCCTTTAGTCGCGGCATACGGTCAACAATGCCAAGCCCGAAATCACGCAGCAGACGAAGAGGCATAACATCATTTGAAAATAGCCGGTTCATGCCATCGGTAACGACCGACATCGAAACGGTATCCGCCCGTCGCGACCGTTCATAGGCGTCAATCACGGATAGATCACCGACATCGAGCCCAAGCACTACCTGATCAGTTATGATTTCAGCCAAAGCCGCTACGTCGCGAAGTCCAAGATTAAGCCCTTGCCCCGCTATTGGATGAATCATATGCGCCGCATCACCCACCAAAGCCAATCGGTCGGCACCAAAGCGGCGGGCTATTCCAAAACCAAGCGGATAGGCGCGCGGTTTACTCAAAAGCTTCAGATTTCCAAGCCGCAAACCAACGCGCTTTTCAATTTCCTCAATCATCTCAAAATCATCGCGTGCCAAAAGCCGTCGGACGCGATCGCTTGCTTCAGTCCACACCATCGTGAACCGATTGCCAGTAAGGGGCAAAACGGCAAAAGGCCCTGAGGGGAGAAAATGCTCTTCCGCCCGGCCATTATGATCACGCTCGATGCCAATTGTGGCCACGATGCCCGATTGCTTATAGGCCCAATGAACCCACCCAATTCCAGCATCTTCCCGAAGCCGTGACTTGGCCCCATCGCACGCTAAAAGAAGCGATGCCTTGATAACCGCTCCGTCGGCGAGCGTGACAAGTGTTCCGCCCGCTTCCGGCTTGCTGCGAATGGCCTCGCCTTGTACCCGCTCGATACCGGCATGTTCGATGGCATTCTGTAGTGCGTGAAGAACGGCATGTTCCGGAATCATATGCGCAAAAGGTTCGCCCTGCTCGGCTTCCCCGCCGAAGGTCAAAAACACCGGACGGATCGGATCATCCAACCGGCTATCCGTAATCACCATCTCTTGGATGGGCTGGGCCTCCGGTTCAATGGCGTCCCAAACGCCAAGCACTTGAAGCAGACGTTTTGACCCGGCCGAAAAGGCAAAGGCGCGGTCATCATCTCGACTGGCGTGCGGTTCGATCAAGCAAACAGAGAGTGCGCCACGCAAAATGCGCTTTACGGTTAGCGCGAGGCTCAACGCGGTAATGCCGCCGCCAGCAATGACAATGTCGAAACGCTTCATCAAGCATCACTTCCATTTGATTTTTATTGGTCTTACGCCCCGCCACTTAAACTCGCAATGCGTCAATCTATTCAGGGTGGCAAATCAGTCCGAACTAAACCAATATCGTGGGTAATCTAAGGAGATGATGATGCGATCTGCCGTCAATGATTTGCTAACAATCCTCGATCTTGAAAAACTCGAAGAAAATCTCTTCCGTGGGCAAAGCCCTGATGCCGGATGGCAAAGGGTCTTCGGTGGGCAAGTCATCGGCCAAGCGCTTGTCGCGGCCAGTCGAACGGTAGAGGGCCGCGCGCCGCATTCGCTCCATGGCTATTTTTTATTGGCGGGCGACCCGAAAATTCCGATTATTTATGATGTCGAGCGCATTCGCGACGGCCGGAGCTTCACCACACGTCGCGTAAAAGCCATTCAGCACGGCCAGCCGATTTTTACGCTTTCGGCATCTTTTCAGGTCGATGAGCCAGGGTTTAGCCATGATATCGCAATGCCATCCGTGCCCGATCCGGACGAATTGCCCAATGAGCAAGATATTCGGGCGCGCGTCATGCCCTTAATGCCCGACCCCGTACGCAAATATTTCGAGCGCGAGCGACCTATTGAGCTGCGCCCTGTCGAATTCAAACGCTATATGTCACGCGAACCGCTCGAACCCCGCTTTAATGTCTGGATCCGCGCGACCGGGCCGCTGCCGGATGATCCGGCCATTCATCAAGCCGTCTTGGCCTATGCCTCGGATATGACGCTGCTCGACTCAACCTTGGTTGCGCATGGTCGAACGGTCTTCGAGCGTGAAGTGCAAGCCGCAAGCCTTGACCACGCGCTCTGGTTTCACCGCCCCTTTCGCGCCGATGATTGGCTGCTCTACGCCCAAGATAGCCCCTTTACCGGTGGCGCTCGCGGCTTTGCCAGAGGCTCGATTTTTACACGCCAAGGCCAATTGATTGCCTCCGTTGCTCAAGAGGGCCTCATCCGACATCGGCCTGACCTTGCCTAACCTTTAGGTGATTAAAAAATAGGCAAATGACGTTTAGTTGTGCTTTCCTTGAGGGCAATGCCGTCGAATCTGGCCTGTTTCGCCCTGTTTTCCAGCTGGCACGAGCCTTGAATTAGGGTTGTTAGCTGAAGTCGCGTCCGGATGGTCCGCGACGGCAAATCAGGGAAAAGACGCCATGAAAATTGTGATGGCCATTATTAAACCCTTCAAGCTTGAAGAGGTGCGTGACGCGTTGACCTCCCTCGGTGTTCACGGTCTGACCGTTACTGAGGTTAAGGGATACGGTCGCCAAAAGGGGCATACTGAAATCTATCGCGGCGCCGAATATGCCGTGAGCTTTCTCCCAAAATTGAAAATCGAAGTCGCGGTTGCATCCGAGCTCGTCGGCAAAGTGATCGACGCGATCACGGCGGCTGCCAAAACCGGCCAAATCGGTGACGGCAAGATTTTCGTGTTCCCAATTGAACAAGCCGTCCGTATCCGGACCGGCGAACGTGACAACGACGCGCTCTGACGCCGTCATAAGGGGGATAGTTTCATGACAACTTCCAAATCCATTCAATCCGTGCTCGGGGGCGTAGCCCTTGCCGCACTCGCCGGTACGGTGGCCTATGCCGCCGATGCACCGGTTCCAAACAAGGGCGATACCGCCTGGATGCTCATCTCAACGGCCCTCGTGCTGATGATGTCGGTGCCGGGCCTTGCCCTTTTCTATGGCGGCCTTGTGCGCACCAAAAACATGCTCTCGGTTCTCGCCCAAGTCTTTGCAATCGTGGCGATCGTTGCCATTCTCTGGGTAGCCTATGGTTACTCCTTGGCCTTCACCAATGGTGCTGGTCTCAATGATTATGTCGGCGGCTTCTCGAAGGCCTTCCTTATCGGTGTTACACCCGATGCTACGGCTGCGACCTTCTCGAATGGCGTTTACATTCCTGAGCTCGTCTACATGGCCTTCCAAATGACCTTTGCTTGCATCACGCCGGCACTGATCATTGGTTCGATCGTTGAACGTGTGCGGTTTTCAGCCCTTATCGTCTTCATCGTTCTTTGGGTCACCGTGATCTATTTCCCAATCGCCCACATGGTTTGGTATTGGGGCGGCCCAGACGCCATTGGTAATGCTGCTGCTGCGCTTGCCGCAGCAACGGATGATGCAACCAAGGCAACAGCGCAGGCAGCACTTGATGCCGTTAACGCTGATGCGGGTATGGTGTTCAAATGGGGCGCGCTCGACTTCGCCGGCGGCACGGTCGTCCACATCAATGCCGGTATTGCCGGTATGGTTGGCGCTCTTATGATCGGCAAGCGTACGGGCTATGGCAAAGAGTTAATGGCTCCTCACTCGTTGACGATGACCATGATCGGCGCCTCGCTTCTCTGGGTCGGTTGGTTCGGCTTCAACGCTGGCTCAAACCTCGAAGCCAATGGCACAACCGCTCTTGCCTTCGTCAACACCTTCGTTGCCACCGCAGCAGCCGCTCTTTCCTGGTTGTTTGTTGAGTGGATGGCTAAGGGCAAGCCTTCGCTTCTCGGTCTCGTGTCGGGTGCGGTTGCTGGTCTTGTCGCCATCACGCCAGCTTCCGGTTATGCCGGTCCAATGGGCTCGATCGTTCTCGGCCTGCTGGCTGGCGGCGTCTGCTTCTTCTTCTGCTCGACGGTTAAGAATGCCTTCGGTTACGACGACTCGCTCGACGTCTTCGGCGTCCACTGCGTTGGCGGTATCCTTGGTGCGCTTGCAACCGGCGTCTTGGTATCAAAGGGTCTTGGTGGCGTTGGTCTCGTCGACTACAGCCTCACCCCTGGCACCGCTGCCGAAGCACCTTACGATATGCTGGCTCAGGTCATCATTCAGGCAAAGGCTGTTGGCCTGACCTTGGTGTGGTCCGGTGTCGGTTCGGCCATCCTCTATAAGCTTGTTGACCTTGTCATCGGTCTTCGGGTTCCGGTTGAACAGGAACGCGAAGGTCTCGACATC